>NZ_RAWR01000040.1:0-51346 GCF_003986945.1 Corallococcus sp. AB018
GCCTCGCGCGGGGTGGGGGTGGCCTGCCCGCTGATGGGAGACATCATGGGTGGAGTCGCTCGGAAGTTGGGATGGGTGGCCCTGGCGTTGGTCGGGGCCTTCTGTCTGGGCGTGGTGGCGCTGCACCGGGGAGAGTCCATCAGTGCCATCTGGCTGGTGGTCGCCTCGGTCGCGGTCTTCATGCTGGGATATCGTTTCTACGGCCGTTTCATTGCCGAAAGAGCGCTCCAGGTGGACCCCTCGCGCGCCACCCCCGCCGAGCGCCGCAACGACGGCCTGGACTATGTGCCCACGGACCGGTGGGTCGTGTTCGGCCACCACTTCGCGGCCATCGCGGGCGCGGGTCCGCTGGTGGGCCCGGTGCTCGCGGCGCAGATGGGCTACCTGCCCGGCACGCTCTGGATCCTGGCGGGCGTGGTGGTGGCCGGCGCGGTGCAGGACTTCGTGACGCTGTTCCTGTCCGTGCGCCGCGACGGCAAGTCGCTGGGCGACATGGTGCGCATGGAGCTGGGGCCCGCGGCCGGCGTGACGGCCATGGTGGGCGTGCTGATGATCATGATGATCATCCTCGCGGTGCTGGCGCTGGTCGTGGTGAAGGCGCTGACGCACAGCCCGTGGGGCACCTTCACCGTGGCGATGACCATCCCCATCGCGGTGGCCATGGGCCTGTACCTGCGCTACGTGCGGCCCGGCAAGGTGCTGGAGGTGTCCATCGTCGGCTTCGTGCTGCTGATGCTCAGCATCTGGCTGGGCGGCCAGGTCTCCGAGTCCGCCACCTGGGGCCCCTGGTTCACCTTCGACAGCCGCACGCTGGCGTGGCTGCTCATCGGCTACGGGTTCTGCGCGGCGGTGCTGCCGGTGTGGCTGTTGCTCGCGCCGCGCGACTACCTGTCCACCTTCCTCAAGATTGGCACCGTGCTGCTGCTGGCGGTGGGCATCGTGCTGGCGGCGCCGCACTTGAAGATGCCGGCGGTGACGCGGTTCGTGGACGGCTCCGGACCGGTGTTCTCCGGCAGCCTTTTCCCGTTCCTCTTCATCACCATCGCGTGTGGCGCGGTGTCCGGGTGGCACTCGCTCATCGCGTCCGGAACCACGCCAAAGATGCTCGCCACGGAGGGCGACGCGAAGCTCGTGGGTTACGGCGCCATGTTGATGGAGGCCTTCGTGGCCATCATGGCGCTCATCGCCGCGTCGGTGCTGGAGCCGGGCGTCTACTTCGCCATGAACTCGCCCGCGGCGCTGATTGGCACCGAAGCGGCGCAGGCGGCGGCGACGCTCAGCCAGTGGGGCTTCGTCGTCACCCCTGAGGTGCTGGAGCAGACGGCGCGCGACATCGGTGAGACGACCATCCTCTCCCGCGCGGGTGGCGCGCCTACGCTGGCGGTGGGCATGGCGCAGATCCTCCACGGGCTGGTGTCCGGGAAGGGGATGATGGCCTTCTGGTACCACTACGCCATCCTCTTCGAGGCCCTCTTCATCCTCACCACCGTGGACGCCGGCACGCGCGTGGGGCGCTTCATGATTCAAGAGCTGGCGGGCCTGGTGTACGCGCCGCTCAAGCGCACGGAGTCCTGGGGCGCGAACCTGCTGGCCACCGCGCTGTGCGTGGCCGCCTGGGGCTACTTCCTCTACCAGGGCGTGGTGGATCCGCTGGGCGGCATCAACACGCTGTGGCCGCTGTTCGGCATCGCCAACCAGATGCTCGCCGCGGTGGCGCTCACGCTGGGCTGCGTGGCGCTGGTGAAGATGAAGCGCGAGCGCTACGTCTGGGTGCCCGGCATCCCCGCCGCGTGGCTGGTGCTGTGCACGCTCACCGCCGGCTTCCAGAAGGTGTTCGGCGGTGACGTGCGCGTGAGCTTCGTGGCCCACGCGCGGGCCTTCTCCCAGGCGGTGGCCGAAGGGCGCCTCATCGCCCCGGCGAAGTCCGTGGAGGAGATGGAGGCCATCATCCACAATGACTACCTGGATGCAGGCCTCACCGTGTTCTTCATGGGCGTGGTGGTGGCGACCATCCTCTTCGGCGTGCGCGCGGCGCTCCGGGCCCGGGCCTCGCCGGTGCCCACGTCGCACGAGACGCCCTACGTGGCCGCCGCTGTCCCGGTGAAGCCGTGAGGCGCGCACTCACGCAGGCGCTCCAGCGCGGCTGGCGGCAGGCCGTGCGCACCGCGCGGTCGATGATTGGCGTGCCGGATTACGACACCTACGTCGCCCACATGCGCCGTCACCATCCGGACAAAGCGGTGATGACCTACGCGGAGTTTTTCAACGACCGCCTCCAGGCCCGCTACCGCGGAGGTGGCGGCCGGTGCTGCTGAGCGGATGAGTCGTTGAGTCTTCCGGATGAAACTGCTTAGTGGGTTTTACGGGTCAAGCCCGTTCAACCCCTTCGCAGGAGTCTGCTGTGTCTCGTACCTCGACGCCGTTCCGGACGTGGGCGCTGGGCGCCGTGTTTCTCGCATCGTTGGGAGGCTGCTCGGGCCCGGAGGACGCTCCTGTCGTTGGGGAGCCGGTAGGCAAGGTGGAGGCGGCCGCGCTGTCCACGCGCGTGGTGGGCTACCTGCCGACGTGGGCGGGGGATGTGAATGCGCTGCAGTACTCGAAGCTGTCTCACATCAACTACGCGTTCGCGTTGCCCACGGCGTCCGGTGGGCTCACGGGGGTGAGCAGCTCTGACGCTCGGCTGCGCTCACTGGTGACGCAGGCGCATGCGCAGGGTGTGAAGGTGCTCATCGCCGTAGGCGGCTGGAACGACGGCAACGACAGCGGCTTCGAGCAGATGGCGGCCAACGCGAGCACTCGCACTGCGTTCGTGAACACGGTGGTGAACTTCGTCAACGCGGCCGGGCTGGACGGCGTGGACATCGACTGGGAGTACCCGGACCCCGGCACGTCGGGGAACAACTACGCGGCGCTGATGCGCGAGCTGGGCACGGCCATGCACAGCCGGGGCAAGCTGCTCACGGCGGCGGTGGTGGCCAACGGCTACACGGGCGGCGGCGTGCAGGCGTCCGTGTTCAGCGACGTCGATTTCCTCAACATCATGGCGTACGACGGCGGGCAGCCGCATTCGACGTATGACCTGGCGGTCCAGTCGCTGAACTACTGGAAGGGGCGCGGGCTGCCGGCGTCGAAGGCGGTGCTGGGCGTGCCGTTCTACGGGCGCTCGCCGTCGAGCTACGTGGGCTATTCGGAGCTCGTCGCCCGCGACTCGCAGGCGCCCTACAAGGACAACGTGGGGGACGTCTATTACAACGGCATCTCGACCATCCAGGCGAAGACGCAGCTGGGGAAGCAGAACGGCGGCGTGATGATCTGGGAGCTGTCCCAGGACACGTCCGGGAGCACGTCGCTGCTCAACGCCATCTACTCCGTGGCGCAGGGCACGGGCGGCACGGGGGCGTACCGGCTGGTGAACAAGGCCTCTGGCCGGTGCGTGGACATCAACGGTCCCAGCACCGCGGACGGCGCCATCATCCACCAGTGGGCCTGCCACACGGGCGCGAGCCAGCAGTGGTCCATGGAGGCGACGGACAGCGGCTACTACCGCTTCGTGTCGCGCCACAGCGGCAAGGCGCTGGACGTGAAGGAGGTGAGCACGGCGGACGGCGCGGGGCTCCAGCAGTGGTCCTACGGCGGCGGGAGCAACCAGCAGTTCAAGCCGGTGGCGCTGGGCAACGGCTACCACCGGCTGGAGGCTCGCCACAGCGGCAAGGTGCTGGACGTGACGGGCTGCCAGCAGGGCAGCGGTGACGGCACGCTCATCCAGCAGTGGACCTGGTCCAACAACGACTGCCAGCAGTTCCGGCTGGAAGCGCTGTAGCCCCTTGGAGGGAGGCGGGACCGGCGCCGCGCCGGCCCCGCCGTGCACGGGGATCGGAGCGGATGGTATAGGGGTGCCCTCGATGATTGACTCATTCGCCCGGTGGGGACGCCTGCTCCGTCGTCCCATCCACCTGGGGTGGGAGCGCCTGCGCTCCCCGTATGCGACGGCGCTCGGGATGTGCTTCGCGTTGCTGCTGTTGCGCTCGCACGCCCGGCTCGCGCAGGCGCACGTCTGGGCGGAAGACGGATGGAGGTTCCTGGCGGATGCGCTCGAGCACGGCCTGGGCGCCACGTTCATGCCCTATGCGGGCTATCTGCATGTCGTCCCGCGACTGCTCGCGTGGGGTGTGGCGCTCCTGCCCCTCGAAGCGTTCGCGCTGGGGGTGGCGTTCGTCACCCTGGCCCTCAACGCGGCACTGTTCGCGCTCATCGCGCGGGACGGCTGCCGCTGGCTGGTGCCCCATGATGGCGTGCGGATCTTCACCGCCGTGGCGTTCTGCTTCCTGTCGGGCACCTGGGAGGTGACGGGCAACCTCGCCAACCTCCACTCCGTCCTCTTCTACGGAGCCATGCTGGTGGCGCTCCAGGACCTGGACCGCCCGCTGGGATTCGCCGACGGGCTGGTGCTGCTCGCGGCGGCCACGAGCGCGGGCGAAGGCGTGTTGCTGGCGCCGGTCTTCCTGCTGCGCGGGGTGATGCGGTGGCGCGATGGCCGGCCCCTGCGCGAAGTGGTGGGGGAGGCACTGGCGGCGGTGGTGCTGACCGTGCCGGCCGGGGTGAACGCGGTGCTCCTCCGCCAGGCCGACTTGCCCGCCGCGGACTTCCCCACCTGGCCGCTGTCCCGCATGGCGGAGCACCTCTGGATCACGCTCAACGACCGCTATGTGCTGCACCCGGTGCTGGGCGACAGAGGGGCGATAGCCTATTTCTTCTGGCCGTTCGCGGTGCGGATGGCGGTGGTGTCCGGGTTCGCAGCCGTGCTCGTCCTGGGGCTTCGCCGGTTGCCCGCGCGTCCGCGCGTGTTGCTGCTGGCCGCCTGCGCCTGCGTCTCCGTGTTGATCCCGCTCACCTGGTATGTGCGCGCCGACGCGGCTGAATTTCCCACGTTCGGCGTGCTCCGCGATCCGGACGTGATGGATGCCCGCTACATGCTGTTCGCGCTCCCGGCGGGGCTCACCCTCTGGGTGGCGGCGCTGGGGCGGATCCGGACCGTCTTCGCCGGGGGCCTGTGCGTCTGCGTGGTGGTGCTGGCCCATCCACGCTGGACCTTCGAGCCGTGGGGGCCCGAGCGCGACTGGGCCCAGACCGCCCGACGCATCCGAGAGGTCCGCGAGACGCCAGGGGCGGAGGTGAGCGTGCGCATCAATCCCAAGGGATGGGCGATGCGGATCCGAGGCGCCTCGGCGCCGTGACCGCGGTCAGGACTCCTGGGCCTTCGCGAGCGCGTCGCGCAGCCTGGCGGCCAGCACCTGGAGATGCGGAGGCTTGAGGAAGGAGTAGTGGTCTCCGGGCACCGTGTGCATGTCCAGTCCGCCGGGCGCGTAGGCGGCCCAGCCGTGGTCCCAGCGGGAGGCCTCCGCACCTACGTCGCCCACATGCGCCGTCACCATCCGGACAAAGCGGTGATGACCTACGCGGAGTTTTTCAACGACCGCCTCCAGGCCCGCTACCGCGGAGGTGGCGGCCGGTGCTGCTGAGAGGATGAGTCGTTGAGTCTTCCGGATAAAACTGCTTAGTGGGTTTTACTGGTCAAGCCCGTTCAACCCCTTCGCAGGAGTCTGCTGTGTCTCGTACCTCGACGCCGTTCCGGACGTGGGCGCTGGGCGCCGTGTTTCTCGCATCGTTGGGAGGCTGCTCGGGCCCGGAGGACGCTCCTGTCGTTGGGGAGCCGGTAGGCAAGGTGGAGGCGGCCGCGCTGTCCACGCGCGTGGTGGGCTACCTGCCGACGTGGGCGGGGGATGTGAATGCGCTGCAGTACTCGAAGCTGTCCCAGGACACGTCCGGGAGCACGTCGCTGCTCAACGCCGTCTACTCCGTGGCGCAGGGCACGGGCGGCGGCACGGGGGCGTACCGGCTGGTGAACAAGGCCTCCGGCCGGTGCGTGGACATCAACGGCCCCAGCACGGCGGACGGCGCCATCATCCACCAGTGGGCCTGCCACACGGGCACCAGCCAGCAGTGGTCGATGGAGGCAACGGACAGCGGCTACTACCGCTTCGTGTCGCGCCACAGCGGCAAGGCGCTGGACGTGAAGGACGTGAGCACTGCGGACGGCGCGGGGCTCCAGCAGTGGTCCTACGGCGGCGGGAGCAACCCGCAGTTCAAGCCGGTGGACCTGGGCAATGGCTATGTCCGGCTGGAGGCTCGCCACAGCGGCAAGGTGCTGGACGTGACGGGCTGCCTGCAGGGCAGCGGTGACGGTACGCTGCTCCAGCAGTGGACCTGGTCCAACAACGACTGCCAGCAGTTCAACCTGGAAGCGCTGTAGCCCTTCGCGCGAGGCGGGACCGGCGCCGTGCCGGCCCCGTCGTGCACCGGGGGGCCGTCCAGGAGCGGGGCGGATGGTATAGGGGCGCCAGCGATGACTGACTCATTCTCCCGGTGGGTACACCTGCTCCGTCGTCCCATCGACCTGGGATGGGAGCGCCTGCGCGCCTCGTATGCGACGGCGCTGGGGTTGTGCTTCGCGGTGCTGGTGCTGCGCTCGCACGCGCGGATCCTCCAGGCGCACCTGTGGGCGGAAGATGGCGCGGTGTTCCTGTCGGATGCGCTCGCGCACGGCCTTGGCGCCACGTTCAAGCCCTACGCGGGTTATCTGCACGTCGTTCCCCGGCTGGTGGCCTGGGGCCTGTCGCTCCTGCCCATCGAGGCGTTCGCGCTCGGGCTGGCGTTCGTCACCCTGGCCATCAACGCGGCCGTGTTCGCGCTCATCGCGAGGGAGCGCTACCGCTGGTTGGTGCCCCATGACGGCGTGCGGCTCCTCACCGCCGTGGCGTTCTGCTTCCTGCCGGGAACCTGGGAGGTGACGGGCAACCTCGCCAACCTCCACTCCGTCCTCTTCTATGGAGCCATGCTGGTGGCGATCCAGGACCTGGACCGCCCGCTGGGATTGGCCGACGGGCTGGTGTTGCTCGCGGGGGCCTCGAGCGCGGGCGAGAGCGTGTTGCTCGCGCCGGTCTTCCTCTTGCGTGGCGTGATGCGGTGGCGCGACGGCCGGCCCGCGCGCGAGGTGCTCTGGGAGGGGTTGGCGGTGGCGGTGCTGACCGTGCCGGCGGGGGTGAACATGGTGCTCTTCCGTCAGTCGGGTATGCCTGCTTCGGACTTCGCCCACTGGCCGCTCTCCCGCATGGCCGAGCACCTCTGGCACACGTTCAACGTCCGCTACGTGCTGCACCCGGTGCTGGGCGACGGAGGGACGCTGTCCTACTTCCGCCGGCCGCTCGCGGTGCGGATCGCGGTGGCGTGCGGGTTCATCGCCGTGCTCGTCCTGGGCATTCGCCGGGTGCCCGCGCGTCCTCGCGTGTTGCTGCTGGCCGCCTGCGCGTGCGTCTTCCTGTTGATCCCGCTCACCTGGTACGTGCGCTCCGGATCCGCCGAGTACCCCACGTTCGGCGCGTTCCGGGACCCGGGCGTGGTGGAGGACCGCTACATGCTGTTCGCGCTCCCGGCGGGCGTCGTCCTCTGGGTGGCGGCGCTGGCGAGGTTCCGGTCCCTCTTCGGCGCGGGCCTGTGCGTCGCCGTGATGGTGCTGGCCCTTCCACGGTGGACCTTCGAGCCGTGGGGCCCCGAGCGCGACTGGGCCCCGAGCGCCCGCCTCATCCGCTTGACCCGCGAGACACCGGGCGCGGAAGCTTCCGTGCCCATCAATCCCATCGGGTGGTCATTCCATGTCCGAAGTGCCTCGCGCCCGGAGCCGTGAGCGCTGTCAGGGCTCCTGGGCCTTCGCGAGCGCGTCGCGCAGCCTGGCGGCCAGCACCTGGAGATGGGGAGGCTTGAGGAAGGAGTAGTGGTCTCCGGGCACCGTGTGCACGTCCAGTCCGCCGGGTGCGTAGGCGGCCCAGCCGTGGTCCCAGCGGGAGGCTTCCGCTTCGAAGAGGGTGAAGGGGCCGCTGGCCGGGGGCGGTTCGTAGACCCAGCCCGCGTTCAGGTGGACCTCGAACGCGTGGCGCAGTTGGCGCAGCGACTGCTCCGCGGCGAAGAGCGGCTGGCTGGCCTCTTCCAGCACGTCCATCCACCGGCCAGGTGAGAGCCCTTCATTCGGCGGCAGCGGCTGGCCCGAGGCGCGCAGCAGGTCCTCCAGGAACAGCGCGCTCAGCCGAGCCTTCGCGTTCAGGTCGTCCGGGTTGCCAAAGTGCAGGCTCGCGGACGAGTCGAGCAGCGCGAGCAGCGCCACCGTCTCCCCCTCGCGTCGCAGCTGGTGGGCCATCTCCCACGCGACGGCGCCTCCCATGGACCAGCCGCCCAGAAGGTAGGGGCCGTGCGGTTGGACCTCTCGCACCGCGCGCACGTACAGGGCCGCCATCTCCGGAATGGAGTCGCAAGGAGGGCCCTCGCCATCCAGGCCCCGGGCCTGGAGTCCGTAGAACGGCTGCTCCGGTCCCAGCGCCCGCGCCAGCTCCGCGTAGGGCACGACGCTGCCGCCCACGGCATGAACGCAGAAGAAGGGACGCACGCCCTTCTTGCCCTTCTGCAGCGCGACCCGAGGTGTCCAGGGCGCCGCGTCCCGGAGCAGGCCCGCGAGGTGCTCCACGGTGGCGTTCTGGAAGAGCGCCGCCACCGGCAGCGTCCGGCCCAGGCGGGCGTGGATGGCCGACTGCACGCGCAACGTCAGCAGGGAGTGACCGCCCAGTTCGAAGAAGTTGTCGCGCACGCCGATGGGGTGCACGCCCAGCACCTCCTCCCAGATGCGCACGAGCTGGAGCTCCAGGGGCGTGCGGGGGCCCACCAGGGTTCGCGTGGGCTCGCGGCCTGCCTCCGGCGCGGGCAGCGCCTTGCGGTTCACCTTGCCCGAGGGCGTCAGCGGGAACCGCTCCATCGCGACCCAGCGCGCGGGCACCATGTATTCCGGCAGCCGCTGCCGCAGGAAGCTCCGCAGTGCTCCGGCGTCCAGCGACTTCCCTCCGGCGTCCACCACCCAGCCCACCAGCTGCTTCTGGCCGCTTCCGTCATCCCTCGCGTCGACGACGCAGTCGCGCACCGACGGGTGCTGCGCCAGCGCTGCTTCAATCTCTCCCAGCTCGATGCGGAAGCCGCGCACCTTGAGCTGCGCGTCGCGCCGGCCCAGGTACTCCAGCGTGCCGTCCGGAAGATGCCGTGCCCAGTCGCCCGTGCGGTACAGCCTGCCTCCGGGCGTGGCGCCGAGCGGATCCGGGATGAAGCGGTCGGCGGTGAGGCCGGGCTGGTTCAGGTATCCGCGGCAGACCTGCACGCCGCCCACATACAGCTCGCCCGTGACGCCGCGGGGCACCGGCTGGAGGTTCGCGTCCAGCACGTGCACGGGCACGTTGATCAGGGGCCGGCCGATGGAGGGCAGCGCCGGCCAGGTGTCCGGATCTCCCTTCATCGACAGTGACGTCACCGCGTGGGCTTCGGACGGGCCGTAGTGGTTGTGCAGCACCGCGCCCGTGCGCTTCATGAAGCGGCGGATCGCCGGAGTCATGCGCAGCTGCTCGCCCGCGACCATGATCTCCCGGACGCGCGTGGGGAAGGTGCCCTCACGCTCGGCCACCTCCGCCAGGTTCTGGAGCGCGACGAAGGGCATGAAGAACCGCTCGATGCCCGCGCCCTCCAGCAGGGCCAGCAGCTGGCTGGCATCGCGGCGGACCTCGTCGGTGAGCAGCACCAGCTCACCGCCCGCGGCCCAGGTCGCGAACAGTTCCTGAAAGGACACGTCGAAGCTCAGCGCGGAGAACTGGAGCGTGCGCGCCCCGGGCGCCACCGAGTCCCCCAGCTGCCAGTGCAGCAGGTTCACCAGCGCCGCGTGGTGCATCGCGATGCCCTTGGGCGTGCCGGTGGAGCCGGAGGTGAAGATGACGTAGGCGAGCGCCTGCGCGTTGCCTCGGGATTCTGGCCGCGTGTCGGGTTCCCGGGCCAGGGCTTCCGTCCGCGTGTCGAGCTCCAGCACTCGCGCCGCACTGGCCCCCAGGACCTCGCGCAGCTCGTGCGTGGTGAGCAGCACCGCCGCGCCCGAGGCCTGGAGCATCGCGGTGAGCCGCTCCGGCGGATAGGCCGGATCCAGGGGGACGTAGGCCCCTCCCGCCTTGAGCGTGCCCAGCACCGCCACGGGCAACTCCAGCGAGCGCCGCAGGTGGATGCCCACGCGGACGTCCGCCCCCACGCCCAGGCCGCGCAGGTGGTGCGCGAGCTGGTTCGAGCGCCGCTCCAGCTCTCCGTAGGTGAGCGCCTCATCTCCGAAGCGCACCGCGATGGCTTCAGGCGTCCGCGAGGCAGTGGCCTCGAAGAACGCGTGGATGCCCGGCATGGCGGGATAGTCCGCCGGCTGGAGCGCCCACGCCGCCAGCTGTCTCCGCTCCGCGTCCGCGAGCATGGGCAGCGTGCCCAGGGGCGCGTCCGGCGCCGCGAGCGCGCCTTCGAGCAGCCGCGTGTAGTGATCCGCGAACCGCGCCACCGTGGCCTCGTCGAAGAGGGCGGTGTTGTACTCCCAGAGGATGGACACGCCCTCCGGCGCTTCCCGCACGAAGAGGGTGAGGTCGAACTTCGCCATGCCGGGCTCGAAGGTCAGGGCGCTGACGTGGACGCCGGGCAGCTCCCAGGGCGCGCCCCCGTTCTGGAAGACGAACATGACCTGGAACAGCGGCGAGCGGCCCAGGTCCCGCGTGGGGACCAGCGCGTCCACGAGCTGTTCGAACGGCATGTCCTGGTGGGCATAGGCGCCCAGGCAGGCCTCGCGCACGCGGCCCAGGAGCGCGCGGAAGCTCTCCGCGCCAGTGGCATCCACGCGCAGGGCCAGGGTGTTGGTGAAGAAGCCGATGAGGTTCTCCACCTCGCGCTGGCCGCGCCCCGCGATGGGCGTGCCGATGACGAGGTCGTCCTGTCCGCTGTGCCGAGCGAGCAGCGCGTGGAATCCCGCGAGCAGCAACATGAAGGGCGTGACGCCCGCGTCGCGTGCCAGGGCCTGCACCGCGGCGGGAATCGAGGCGGGCAGGGGGCGCGAAAGCTGGAGGCCCTGGTAGGTCTGCACGGTCGGCCGTGGCCGGTCGGTGGGCAGCTCCAGCGTCGGCGGAGCGCCTTCCAGGTGCTGCTTCCACCACGCGCGCTGGGCCTCCAGCGTCTCGCCCGCCATCACCTGACGCTGCCACGCGGCGAAGTCCGGGTACTGCACGGACAGGGGTGGCAGGGTCAGCGGTTCGCCCTGGTGACGTGCCGTGTAGAGGGCCTTCAGCTCGCGCACCAGGATGTCGATGGACCAGAAGTCACACACGATGTGGTGCATGACCAGCAGCAGCGCGTGCCGCTCTGGCGCCGTACGCACCAGCGTGGCGCGCACCAGCGGGCCGCGCTCCAGGTCGAAGGGCTTCTTCGCCTCCGCCTCCGCGCGAGAGCGCAGCAGCGCGTCCCCATCCAGGGACTCGATGTCGAGCGTGAACGGCCGGTGCTCCACGACGTGTTGGACCGGATGGCCCTCGCCGTCGCTGAAAGTGGTCCTCAAGGCCTCATGCCGTTGGATGAGCGCATCCAGCGCGCCCTCCAGCGCTGGGACGTCCAGCGGGCCGTCGAGGTGGAAGAAGAAGGGCACGTTGTACGCGCTCCCCCGCGGATCCAACCGCGCGAGGAACCACAGGCGCTGCTGCGCGAAGGACAAGGGCCGCGGTTTGTCCCGCGACCCCGCGACGATGGGCGGCACCGGCGGACCGTGGCCTCCCTTCTGGAGCGCCTCCAGCCGCTCCGCGAACCGGGACACCGTCGGGGACTCCAGCAGCAGGCGCAGCGGCACGTCCCGCTGGAGCACGTCCCGCAGCCGCGACACCACCCGCGTGGCGAGCAGCGAGTGTCCGCCCAGCTCGAAGAAGTGGTCGTGCGCTCCCACGCGGGGCACGCCCAGCAGCGGCGCCCACAGCTCCGCCACCAGCGTCTCCCAACCCTCGCGCGGCGCCACGTAGGCGTCCGGGCCCGTCCGCGTTTCCGGCGCGGGCAGGGCCTTGCGGTCCACCTTCCCTGACGGGGTCAGCGGCATCCGCTCCAACTTCACGAACGCGGAGGGCACCATGTGCGCCGGCAGCCGCGCGGCCAGGTGGGCACGCAGGTCGCCCGCGTCCACGCGCGCGCCGGTGACGTAGGCCACGAGCCGCTTGTCGCCGGGAGCGTCCTCTCGCACGACGACGCTCGCGTCCTCCACGCCCGGCGAGGCCTTGAGCGCGGTCTCGATCTCTCCTGGCTCGATGCGGAAGCCGCGCACCTTCACCTGGGAGTCAGTGCGCCCCAGGAAGTCGAGGACGCCGTCTGGCCGCCACCGCACCCGGTCTCCCGTGCGGTACAGCCGCGCGCCCGGCGTCGTGCTGAACGGATGCGGCACGAAGCGCTCCGCGGTCTGCGCGGGCTGTTGCATGTAGCCCCACGCGAGGCCATCGCCGCCCAGGTACAGCTCGCCCGCCACGCCCACCGGCACCGGGGCGCCCAGCGCGTCCAGCACATAGGCCTGCGTATGGGTGATGGGCCGGCCGATGGGCACGGGGCGCCCGTCGTCCACCGTGCCCTCCAGCGGATGAACGGTGGAGAAGGTGGTGTTCTCCGTGGGGCCATAGGCGTTGATGACGTCCCGGCCGGCCTCGCGCACCTGTCGCGCGGCCAGCGGGGACATGGCCTCGCCGCCCGTCATCACCTGCCGCACGCGCGCGAGCGCCTGGGGCTGGAACATCGCCATCTGGTTGAAGAGGGCCGTGGTGATGAACAGCGTGGTGATGCCCTGCTGCTCCAGCATCCCGGCCAGCTCCTCCAGCGAGGGCTGATGCGCGGGGGCGACCACCAGCTTCGCGCCATGCAGGAGCGCGCCCCACAGCTCCAGCGTCGACGCGTCGAATGAGATGGGCGCCAGTTGGAGGAGGACCTCGTCCGGGCCGAAGCGCGCGTACGTCGTCCCCTTCACCAGCCGCACCACGCCCCGGTGCGGGATGCACACGCCCTTGGGCCGGCCAGTGCTGCCGGACGTGTACATGACGTACGCCAGCGCGTTCGCGGGGACGGTGATGCGCGGCGCTCGGGTGGACTCGTTCGCGAAGGCGTCCCACGACGGCTCCAGCGGCACCACGCGCGCCTCCAGCGCCGCGAGCTTCGCCTCCTGGCCGGGCTGGGCCAGCAGCACCGGCAGGCGCGTGTCCCGGGCCATGAAGAGCAGGCGCTCGGTGGGATAGGCCGGATCCAACGGGACGTAGGCGCCGCCCGCCTTGAGGATGGCCAGCGTGGCCACGACCATCTCCAGCGAGCGACCTGTGCACAGGCCCACCGGCGTGCCCACGTCCACGCCCAGCGCGCGCAGGTGGTGCGCGAGCTGGTTCGCGCGCGCGTCCAATTCCGCGTACGTCAGCTGGCGGCCCTCGAACTCCACCGCGATGGCCTGGGGCCTCTCCCGGGCCTGCTCCTCGAAGAGCGAGGTGATCGAAGCCTCGCGCGGAGGGTCAGCGTGGGTGTCGTTCCAGGTGAACAGCAGCCGCTGGCGCTCCTCGTCGGTGAGCAGCGGGAGCCGTGCCACGGGTTCTTCCATCCGGGCGACGGCGGCCGCGAGCAGGCGCGTGTAGTGCTCCGCCATGCGCGCGACGGTCGCTTCCTCGAAGAGGGCGGTGTTGTACTCCCAGACGAAGTCCAGGCCCTCGGCGGACGGCTGGGCGAAGAGGGTGAGGTCGAACTTCGCCATCCCCGTCTCGACATCCATCGGCGCCACGGACACATCCGGGAGGGCGCACGCCGCGGGGCCTCCGGCGTTCTGGAGTACGAACATCACCTGGAACAGCGGCGCGCGGCTGGGGTCGCGTTCGGACTGGAGCGAGCGCACCAGCTGCTCGAAGGGCATGTCCTGGTGGGCGAAGGCCTCCAGCGTGAGGTCGCGGACGCGGCCCACCAGGTCGCGGAAGCTCGCGTCCTGGGGCGCGGTGATACGCAGCGGCACCGTGTTGATGAAGAAGCCGACCAGCCCCTCCAACTCCTGGCGCTCGCGGCCTGCGAGAGGTGCGCCGATGACGACGTCATGCTGGCCGCTGTAGCGGGCAAGCAGGGCGTGGAAGCCCGCCAGCAGCAGCATGAAGGAGGTGGCGCCCTCCTGCTGCGCCAGCGCCTCCAGGGCCCGCGACAGCGCGGGCGACGCCTTCTGGGACAGGTGCGCGCCCTCGAAGGTCTGCACCGCCGGGCGCGGCCGGTCCGTGGGCAGGTCGAGGAAGGCCGGTGCGTCCTGGAGCCGGGCCTTCCACCACCCGAGCCGCGCCTCCACCCCCGCGCTCGCCCACGACTGCCGCTGCCAGCGCGCGAAGTCCGCGGGCTGGAGGGACAGGGGCGGAAGCTTCGCCGCGCCGCCGCCGGTGGCCTCGCGGTAGAGCGCCGTCAGCTCGCGCTCCAACACGCCCAGCGACCAGCCGTCGCAGATGATGTGGTGGAAGGTGACGAGCAGGGCGTGCTCCCCGTCCCGCACGTGCACCAGCGTCGCGCGCACGAGCGGTCCCCGGGCCAGGTCGAAGGGAAGGCGCACCTCCGCCTCCGCGCGCCGTGACAGCTCCGCCTCCGAGGACACGCGCTCGCGCCGCAGCGGCATGTGCAGCGCCGGGGCGATGCGCTGCACCGGCTGGCCCTGGTGCTCCACGAAGGTGGTGCGCAGCGCCTCGTGACGCCGCACGAGCGCCTGGAGGCACTGCTCCAGCGCGCCGTCATCCAGCGGCCCGCTCCAACGCGTGAACCAGGGCAGGTTGTACGAGAAGCCGTCCGGATCCATCCGGGTGAGGAACCACAGGCGCGCCTGGGCCGAGGACAGCGGCGGGACTTCGTCGCGCGGGCTCGGCACGAGCAGCGGCGCTTCCCCGTCCTCCGTCGGCCTCAGCGAGGCCAGGTGGGCGGCCAGCTCCTCCACGGTGGGGTTTTCGAACAGGACCCGCACCGGCAGCTCCACCTGGAGCCGGTCGCGCAGCCGCGCGGTGACCTGGGTCGCCAGGAGGGAGTGGCCGCCCCGTTCGAAGAAGTGGTCGTGCGCGCCCACGCGCGGCAGGCGCAGGAGCGCGGCGAAGACTCCCGCGACCTCCGTCTCCAGGGGCGTGCGCGGGGCCACGAAGGCCTGGGCCGAGTCCGCGTCGTCGGCCGGAGCGGGCAGGGCGCGCCGGTCCAGCTTGCCGCTGGGAGTGAGGGGGAACGCGTCCAGCAACACGAAGGCCGCGGGCACCATGTACTCCGGCAGCCGGTCGCGGAGCACCGCCTTGAGCCCGCCCGCGTCCACGTCCGCTCCGGGCTGCGTCACCACGTAGGCCACCAGGTGCTTGCCCCGTGCCGCGTCCTCCCGCGCGATGACCGCGACGTCCTTCACGCCCGGCAGCTTCGCCACCGCCGCCTCCACCTCCGGCAGCTCGATGCGATAGCCGCGGATCTTCACCTGGGCGTCACGCCGGCCCAGGAACTCCAGCGTGCCGTCCGGCAGGTACCGCGCGAAGTCACCCGCGCGGTACATCCGCGCGCCCGGATGCGGGCTCAGCGGATCCGGCAGGAAGCGCTCCGCCGTGAGGTCCGGCCGATGCAGGTATCCGCGCGCCAGCCCCGCACCGCCGATGTACAGCTCGCCGGCAACGCCCACGGGCACCGGCTCCCACCGGGCATCCAGCAGGTACGTGCGCGCGTTGGTGATGGTACGGCCAATGGGCGGCAGGTCCGGCCACGCGTCCGGGTTGCCCTTCAGCACGTGGGCCGTGGCCGCGTGCGTCTCCGTGGGGCCGTAGTGGTTGTCCAGCACGCACCCGTCCAGCGCGTGGAGCAGCCGCCGCAGCGCGGGCGTCATCCGGAGCTGTTCGCCCGCGGTGTTGATCTCCTTGAGCGACGTGGGCAGCAGGCCATCCGAGTCCGCCACCTCCGCCAGGTGCTGCAAGGCGACGAAGGGCAGGAAGATGCGCTCCACGCCCTGGTCGCGCATCAACGTGAGCAGGGCCCGTCCGTCGCGCCGCGTGTCCTCCGAGACGAGGACCAGCTCCCCGCCCGCGGCGAACGTGGGCAGCATCTCCTGGAAGCACACGTCGAAGCTCAGGGCGGAGAACTGGAGCGTGCGGCCCCGGGGCGCGGTGGAGCGGCGCACCTGCCACTGGATGAGGTTGAAGAGCGGGCGGTGCGGCATCGCCACGCCCTTGGGCACGCCCGTGGAGCCCGACGTGAAGATGACGTAGGCCAGCGTGTCTGGTCCGCCCGCGGGCGTGGGCGCGGTGTCCGGCGTGGAGAGTTCGTCCTCCAGGAACAGCCGCTCCGCGCCGCCCTCCGGCAGCCCCGACGCCAGGGAGCGCCGCGTGACGAGCACCTTCGCGCGCGACGTCTCCAGCATCAGCGCCAGCCGCTCCGGCGGATAGGCCGGATCCAACGGGCAGTAGGCCGCGCCCGACTTGAGGATGCCCAGCACGCCCACCGCCAGCTCCAGCGAGCGGTCCACGCACAGCCCCACCGCCGTGTCCGGCGTCACGCCGTGCTGGCGCAGCGCATGGGCGACGCGGTTGGCCCGCCGGTCCAGCTCCGCGTACGTGAAGCTCGCCTCTCCGAAGCGCACCGCGATGGCGTCCGGAGCGCGGCGCACGCTGGCCTCGAAGAGGGCGTGCACTCCGGGATGCAGCGGCACATCCGCGCCGGTGTCGTTCCAATCCCGCACCGCGCGTTCCCGCTCGCGCGCGGTCAGGAGCGGCAGCAGGGACACGGGGGACTCCGGCTTCGCGACGGCGCCCTCCAGCAGGCGCGCGTAGTGCGCGGCCATGCGCGCCACCGTCGCCTCGTCGAAGAGGTCCGCGTTGTATTCCCAGCGCGCCTCCAGGCCGCTGGGGTCGTCGTAGAGGAAGAGGGTGATGTCGAAGCGCGCGACGCCGGGCTCGAAGTCCAGCTCCGTCACGGTGAGGCCGGGCCACTTGAGCGCGGCCCACGGCGAGTTCACGTGCACGAACATCGCCTGGAACAGCGGTGAGCGGCTGGGGTCGCGCTGCGGCACGAGCAGGTCCACCAACTGCTCGAAGGGCATGTCCGGATGCGCGTATGCGCCCAGGCACACCTCGCGCACGCGGCCGAGCAGCGCGAGGAACGTCGGGTCGCCGGACGTGTCCAGTCGCAGCGCCAGCGTGTTGGCGAAGAAGCCGATGAGCCGCTCCACCTCCCGCCGCCCGCGCCCCGCCACGGGCGTTCCCACCACCAGGTCCTCCTGGCCGCTGTAGCGCGACAGCAGCACCTGGAACGCCGCCAGCAGCGTCATGTACGGCGTGACGGCCGCCTTGCGGCTCAGCTCGCGGATGCCCGTGGCCAGGGCCTGCGGCATGGGCAGGCGGTACACCGCGCCCCGGGACGTCTGACGCGGAGGCCGCGGCCGGTCCGTGGGCAGCTCCAGCGCGGGAGGCGCGCCCGAAAGCCGCTCCTTCCACCACGCGCGCTCGGCCTCCAGGAAGTCACCGGTGAGCGTCTGGCGCTGCCAGTGCGCGAAGTCCGCGTACTGCGCCGGCAGCTCCGGCAGCCGGGGCGGTTCGTTCCGGGTGGCGGCGGCATAGAGCACGCTCAGTTCGTTCGCCATCCACCCCAGCGACACCGCGTCGCAGACGATGTGGTGCGTGACGAAGAGCAGCGCGTGCTCCTCAGGCGACAGCCGCACCAGCGTGGCCCGCACCAACGGCCCGCGCGCCAGGTCGAACGGCGTGCGCGCCTCGGCTTCCGCGTGCTCGCGCAGCGCCCGCTCCCTCGCGGTCCCGTCCGGTCCTCGCGCGGACAGGTCCTCCCGGCGGAGCGTCAGCGTCAGCGCGGGGGCGATGCGCTGCACCGGCTCGCCGTCCACGGCGGCGAAGGTGGTGCGCAGCGCTTCGTGCCGGTCCACGACACCCTGGAGGGCCCTCTCCAGCGCGCCCGCGTCCAGCGCGCCCGTCAGCCGCACGAAGAAGTAGACGTTGTACGTGGCGCTCGTGCCCTCCATCTGCGCCAGGAACCACAGGCGCTGCTGCATGAAGGACAGCGGCAAGGCCTCCGTCCTGGGGACGAGGGGCAGCGGGACACGCTTCTTGCCCGGGGCAACCGGCGAGGAGGTCGTCATGGTGAAGGCCCTGTCAGGTCTCGTAGGCAGCGAAGCCGCGCGAGCGCAGCGTGCGCATGAGGACGGTGAAGAGGAGGAACCCGAACGCCGCGCCCCCCATGACGGGCCGGACGCCCAGCCGGTCCGCGAGCGCGCCCTGCGACCACACGCCCACCGTGAAGCCGACGAAGAGCAGCATGGAGTTGAGGCTGGCGATGCGCGCCTGCAACTCGCCGGACACGCGCGCCTGGCACAGCGTGGCCAGCCCCGTGAGCGTCAGCATGTACAGCGCCCCCAGCGCCAGCACCGCCACCGTCGCCATGCCCAGCGACGGGGACAGCCAGTACGCCGCCGCCGCCGGACCGATGAGCAGCAGGCTCACCTCCAGAAGCCGCCCCCGTCCCATCCAGTCCGCCAGCGTGCCCGCGCTCAGCGCCGCCAGGAACGCCCCCGCGCCCTGCGCCGTCACCAGCATCGACGTGGCGCCCGCGTCCTGGCCGAACACCCGGATGGCCATGACGGGTGCCAGCGCCGTGAACGGGGCGATGCACACGGCGATGGCCAGCGTCCCGCCCATGGCCATGAGCAGCGCCTCGTCCGCCCGCGCCACCTGGAAGCCTCGCGCGATGCCCGCCCACAGCCCTTCGGTCGAAGCAGGCTTCACGGCGGTCGGAGCCCCTCGCACGCCCAGCAGCGACAGCATCACCGCGCCGAAGGAGAACGTGTTGAGCAGCAGCACCCAGCCGATGTCCGTGTGCGCGATGAGCAGCGCCGCCAGCGCCGGGCCGCAGATGCGCCCCAGGTTGGCCTGGGCCGAGTTGAGGCTCAGCGCGCTGTGCAGGTCCTCCTTTGGCACCGAGACGGCGATGAGCGCGGAGAACGCGGGCATGAACAGCGTCACCGCGCAGCCGTTGAGGAACGAGATGACCGCCACCCAGCGCACCGTCAGCCCGCCGGTGAAGGCCAGCGCCGCCAGCGTCCCCGCGAGCACCATCTGCACCAGCGCCCCAATCCCCACCGCGCGGCGCCGGTCGAACCGGTCCCCCAGCGCGCCTCCCAGCGGCGACAAGAGGATGGACGGCAGCCACGTCAGCGCCGCCACTCCGCCCGTCCACTCCGCCCGGCCCGTGACCTTCGTCACGTACACGCCCAGCGCCAGCACCTCCATCCACGTGCCGATGTTGGACAGCGCCGCGCCGCCCCACAGGAAGGCGAAGTCACGGTGCTTCAACGCGCGCAGCGAGGACAGGCGGGACGGAGGAGGCGTGGACACACTCGCTTTCTAATTCACCGAGAGCACCGGGTGTTCGCGGACTTCCAATCTGGTCGGTTTGAATGGAGTTCCGGCGGAAACGTGCAGTCCTGCTTCAGTTCCGCCGGGGCAGGCGCAAGATGAAGGTGGAGCCCTCACCCAGGGTGGAGCGGACGGAGAGCGAGCCGCCGTGCAGCTTCGCGAGGGCCGCGGCGATGAAGAGGCCCAGGCCGTGGCCGCGCCCGCGGTCCTCGTCCGCGCGCTGGAAGCGGTCGAAGACGTGGGGCAGGGCGCCTGCCGGGATGCCCACGCCCCAGTCGCGCACGTGGATGAGGACGAGGCCCGGGTTGAGCGTCACGCCCAGCTCGACGTGGCGCGACGTGCCGCTGTACTTCACCGCGTTGGACACCAGGTTGTTGAGCACCTGGCGCAGCCGCTCCGCGTCCAGCATCAGCGGCTCCACCGGATCCAGGGCGTGCAGGGAGAAGTCCATCTCCGGTTGCAGCTCGCGCCACTCCTGGACGAGCTCCTGGAGGAAGAGCGTCAGGTCCGTGGGTGCCAGCTTCAGCTCCAGCTTCCCGTCCGCCAGCCGGGAGGCGTCCAGGATGGACGTCACCAGCCCGTTCATCCGGTCCAACTGGCGCAGGACGGCCTCCGCGGAGCGGCGCTCGTCGTCGATGCCGCGCTTCAGCACCTTGCGCAGCAGCAGCTGCGTGTTGAGCCGCGCGGAGCTGAGCGGCGTCTTCAGCTCGTGCGCCACCCAGTTGAGCATCTCCTCGCGGGCCAGGCTCACCGAGCTGACCGGCTCGCGCGCGGCCGGGGCGGCGTCCGTGCGGGTCTCCTCGCGGTACTGGAGCGCGTTGCTCACGGCCTGCTCGAAGGTGGTCAGGTCCACCGGCTTCGCGAGGAAGGTCTGGGCGGCTTCGCGCCCCAGCGGGCGCGCCGCGCTCAGGAGCAGGAAGGGCACGTCCGACAGGGTGGGCTCGGAGCGCATGGCGTGCAAGAGCTGCATGCCGGTGCGCCGGGGCATCATGTGGTCGCTGACCACCAGGTCCGGCGTCTCCGTGCGCGCCAGCAGCAGCGCCTCCTCGCCGTTGTGCGCGCGAATCACGCGGTGGCCCAGGTCCTCCACCACCTCGGAGAAGACCTCCAGGAGCGCCTCTTCATCCTCCGCGATGAGGACCAGGCTCATTCACCCAGCCCTCCAATGGAGGTCCCCAGCGGGCGGGCCTGACCCGTCAGCAGTCCCACGGCGGAGCGCATGGGCGCGAGCACCTTCACGCCGGTGTCCTTGATGAGGAACTCGCGCAGGTCGGTGACGTATTCACTGTCCCTCATCTTGAGCACGGACAGGATCCGGTGCATCTGACCGTGCAGCTCCACGTAGCGCAGCAGCAGCAGGTTCTCTCCCAGGATGGCGACTGGCGCGTCGTTGAAGTCCAGCTCGGTGCCGACGATCTTCGGCACCTCCCGGGTGAACAGGGAGGTGATGCCCCGCATGCGCAGCCGCATCGCGAGCGAGGCCATGAACATGCGCCGCCGCCCGGGGTCGAGGATGGCCAGCTCCAGATCCGAGAGTCCGTCCAGCACCAGCCGCTGGACGCCGAGCGCGTCCACCTTGCGCAGGATGTCCCGCACGAGCACGTCCGCCTCGACCTCCATGGGCGGCACGTAGTGGAAGACCAGCCGTGAATCACGCAGCAGGGGGGCCACGTCCAGCCCCACGCGCCGGGCGCGCGCCGCGAGCATGGCCGGCGCGTCGAAGAAGGAGACGAAGAGCGCCTTCTCCCCATGGCGCGCGGCGTCCGCGGCGAAGTGCATGGCGAGGATCGTCTTTCCAATGCCCATGCTACCCGCGAGCATCGTGGTGCTGAGCTCCGGCAGCCCCCCGTGCATCAACCCATCCAGCTCCGGCAACCCGAAGCCCTTGCGCTTCAGCGTGGGGGGGGCGTCCTGGAAGTCCACCGGGGTGGCCTCCAGGCGCGGGATGAACTCCACGCCCTCCTCGTGGATGGCCATGGTGTGCTCACCCGTGAGGTGGGGCCGGCCGCGCAGCTTCACCACCTCCACCCGGCGCACCCGGAGCGCGCCGTGCGTCTGGACGGACAGCGACACGATGCCGTCCACCGTGGTGGCCTCCGGCAGCGCCATCAGCCGCTCCAGCGGATACTCCGTGGTGAACAGGCCAATGCAGTTGCTGGCGGCCAGGCCGATGCCCAGCTCATAGAGGAACTCGCGCAGCCGCGCTTCGTCCTGCCACAGGTCGCGGATGGAGCGCAGCCCGTCGATGAAGAGCATCGCCGCGCCGCGCTCGCGCACCGTCTGCAGCAGCAGCTCCCGGGCCTCCTTCGCACCCCGCTTGAGCGCCGAGTAGGCGCTGATGATGAAGAACCTCTCGCCCAGCAGCTCCGGCTTGAAGAAGGAGAAGCCGGACAGGGCCTCCATCAGCTTGTCGTGGGGCTCCGAGGTGACGGTGGCCACCACCACGGGAACGCCGCGCGCCGCGGCCGCGAAGGCCACCTGGCTGCACAGCACCGTCTTCCCCGAACCGGGCGTGCCGGTGACGATGAAGGACTGGCGAGCGGGGATGCCCCCACCCAGGATGACGTCGAAGCTGGGAATGCCGCTCTGGAAAAGAGGAGTCTTGCTGGGCATGCCGGGTTCCGTCGGAGAGGGTCAATGCGCGAGGCTTCCGTCTTCTGGAAGCACGCGCCGGGACAAGGTGCGCACGGGAGGGGAACCGGGCATGTCCAAAGCCCCCTCTGCTGTCCCCTTCGCATAGCCGACGCGCCCCGGATGGGGTTGGCTTCGTGAACTCGCGCCTCCCATCTGTCGGCTACACGTCAACACCTCCGGCCGCCAGGCGGGCGTCAGCGCGACGGCGCGGGCTGCTCGTCCGGTGCGCTGGCACGGGCGGTGAAACCCCGGAAGAGCAGCAACGACACCACGAGCCCCACCGCGCACACCGCGGAGACGTAGTACGCGGGCGCGAGCGGGCTCTCTTTCAGGGCCAGCGTCACGGCGAGCGGCGTGAGGCCACCGAACAGCGCGTACGCCACGTTGTAGGAGAACGACAGGCCGGAGAAGCGCACCGCCGGGGGGAATGCCTGCACCATCACCGCGGGCACCACGCCGGCCACGCCCACGCAGAACCCCACGCCCGCGTAGAGCGGCACCAGGTGCTCCGGCGCGCTCGCCACGCCCCGGTAGAACAGCTGCGCGGCGACGAGCAGCATCCCCGAGCCGATGGCCATGGCCCGCGTGGGACCCAGCCGGTCCGCGAGCAGCCCGTAACAGATGCACCCCACCGTGAGCGTGAGCGTGGCCACGCTGTTGGCCGCCAGCGCCTTCGCGGGCGGGATGCCGTGCAGTTGCTGCATCAGCGTGGGCGTCATCAGGATGACCACCACGATGCCCGCGGTGAGCACCCAGGTGAACAGCATGGACACCACGACGGCGGGCGCGTGGCCCTTCAGCGCGGCCTTGAGCGGCAGCTCCTTCACCAACGCCTTCTTCTGGCGCATCTCCTCGAAGACGGGCGTCTCCTGGAGCCAGCGGCGCAGGAACACGGCGAAGAAGCCGAACACGCCGCCCACCACGAAGGGCACGCGCCAGCCGTACGCCAGCACCTGCTCCGGCGTGAAGACGGTGTTGACCGCGGTGGCCACCAGCGAGCCCAACAGGATGCCCAGCGTGAGCCCGGAGGTGAGCGTCCCGCACGCCAGGCCCACGCGGCGCTCCGGCACGTGCTCGGAGACGAACACCCACGCGCCCGGCACCTCGCCGCCCACCGCCGCCCCCTGCAACAGCCGCAGCGTGAGCAGCAGCAGCGGCGCCGCGTACCCGGCCGTGGCGAACGTGGGCAACAGGCCCATGCACAGCGTGGGCACCGACATCAGGAAGACGCTCAACGTGAACATCCGCTTGCGCCCGGTCCGGTCCCCGAAGTGCGCCATCACGATGCCGCCCAACGGCCGCGCCAGGTAGCCCGCCGCGAACAGCCCGAACGTCTGCAACTGCCGCAGCCAGTCCGCCGTCTCCGGAGGGAAGAACAGCTTCCCCATCACCGCCGTGAAGAACACGAAGATGATGAAGTCATAGAACTCCAGCGCGCCCCCCAGCGCCGCCAGCCCCAGGGTGCGGATGTCCCGGGCGGACAGCGGACGGGGAGCGGCCAGCGGGGACGAGGCGTCGGAGGAAGAGGTCGCCATGCGCGGAGGACCGGGAGGATATGCCGGGACACCCGCCCGTCGCCCATCCGTCACGTTGTTAAAGTGTATTCACCGCAAAACCTGTTGACACGGTGTGCGAAACTTGTGGGGAGGTCTCGGCATAGGTATCTTCCCGGAATTGCGAGTTCCGTCCTGGGAGTACAATTTGGACAGGGTTGATACCGTGACGCCTTCGCCGGCCGCACCCGGGGTGGACATCCTCTTCGGGAAGTACCGCATGGTGCAGCGGCTCGCCACGGGCGGGATGGCGCACCTGTTCCTGGCGACCATCGACGGGCCGGACGGCTTCTCCAAGGCGTGCGTCATCAAGCGCATCCTGCCGGAGTACGCGAACCTGGAGCCCTTCGCGCGGATGTTCGCGGACGAAGCGAAGGTGGCGGCGCTGCTCACGCACCCGAACATCGTGCAGGTGTTCGACTTCGGGAAGATCGACGGTCAGTACTACCTGGCGATGGAGTGGATCCAGGGCCAGTCGTTGGATCGCATCATGCGGCACGCGGCGGCGGCGAACATCCCGCTGGGGCCCCGGGTGACGGTGGACGTGGGCCTGGCCATGTCGGACGCGCTCACGTACGCGCACGCGAAGACGCTGTCGGACGGGACGCCGCTGAAGCTGGTGCACCGGGACATCACGCCGGGCAACGTGCTGGTGTCTCGCGACGGCATCGTGAAGCTGGCGGACTTCGGCATCGTGAAGAGCTCCGTGAACCTGGAGCGCACGGTGGCCGGGGTGGTGAAGGGCAAGTACGCGTACATGTCCCCGGAGCAGATCACCAACCGGGAGTTGGATCACCGCTCGGACCTGTATTCGCTGGGCATCGTGCTCTACGAGGCGTCCACCGGGCGCCGGCTGTTCAAGCGCGACTCGATGGAGGCCACCATCATGGCCGCGTCGGCGGGAGACGTGCCGCCGCCGTCGCACGTGGCTCCCGGCTTCTCGCCGGACCTGGAGCGCATCCTGCTCAAGTGCCTGGCGAAGGACCCCGCGCAGCGCTACCAGACGGCGCGCGAGCTGCACGACGACCTGGAGCGCTACCGCACGGCGCAGCACTGGACGTCCGGCGGCCGGGAGCTGGCGGCGCTGATGGCCACGCTCTTTCCTCCGGACGCCACGGGTCGCGTGTCCACGGCGCTGGCGGTGCCGGGGTCCATGGCGGGCTCGTCGCCGGGAGTATCCGCGGATGCTTCGGGCATGGGCTCCACGCGCATGCCCAGCGGCATCTCCGGCCCGTCGCCCTTCGCGCCGCTGGAACACGCGGTGGAGCTGCGCGAGCCCAGCGCGCTGGTGCCCACGGGCATGCTGCCCCGGAGCACCGGGACGGGCTCCACCACGGGCGTCATCCCGTCGCCGGACGCGGCCTCGGCCGGGGCGTTCCCCTGGGGGCTGGCCGCGGCGGCGGGTGTCGCGCTGGCGGGCAGCGCGGTGTTCTGGCTGTTCATCGCGTGAAGGGCGGGCGCACCGTGTCGTCGTGGGAAGTGGGACTTTGAACGTGAAGAATCAGAAGACCTGGGTCGCCGTCATCCTGCTGGGCACCGTGGCCGTGAACGCCGGGGCGTACCTGGTGGTCCGCTCGCGCAAGGCCGCGCAGCCCGAGCCCGTCGCCACGCGCCCTCCCGACCCCACGCCTGTCGTGGCGCCACCTCGGACCGTGGCGTCCGTGGCCCCGCCCAAGGAGGACTCGCACGCGGGGCTCGTGCGGGCGCTGCGCGCGTCGGGCCTGGCCGCGCTGGAGGACCGCGACTACGAGCGCGCGGTCGCGCAGTTCACGGAGGCGCTCAAGCTGCGCCCGGATGAGGGGGACAGCGACCTGACGCGGCTGTTGGGCATCGCCACCGACCTGCGCTCGCGCGAGCAGACGCGGACCGCGCCCACGCCGCGTGAGCCGGCGCCCAGCCGCACGCCGCCCCGCACGCGCCTGGGGAAGCGGGGCGCCCGCGAGCAGCCGGTCGCCCAGGCCGCTTCGCAGGAAGAAGCGAAGGGCGGGCTCCTGCTGGTGACGTCCACGCCGCCGGGGCTGGTGGTGATGGTGGATGGCAGGGCGGTGGACATGACGCCGGCGCGGCTGCCGGTGTCCGCGGGCGCGCACCGCGTGGTGCTCGCGCAGGGCGACCGCCGCCTGTACGAGGAGACGGTGGAGGTGGACGCGGACTCGGTGCGCTCGCTCAACCGCGACCTCTCCGCGGAACTGACGCCGTCCACGCCGAAGCCGGCCGTGGCCCAGGTGGCGGCCGTGGCCCCGGCCTCGCCCCCGGCCGCGGGTGGTCCCGTGGCGTCCCCGCGCGACCCGGAGCCCACGAAGCCGCCCGAGCCCTCCGTGGCGAAGGCCGCCGTGGCGCAGCGGGGCGACCTGGAGGTGACGTCGCCGGGGCTCTACGGCGAGGTGTGGATCAACGGCCGGCCGTATGGCTTTCCGCCCATCTCCGCGCAGGCCCTGCCTTCCGGCCCCGCGAAGGTGGAGGTCCGCGTCAACGGCGAGGTGAAGCGGCGCATGACCGTGGAGGTCGAGCCGGGCCGCAGCACCCGCGTGCGCGTGAAGTGAACAAGGCCTACGCCCGCATTCGACGCAGTGCGCGTAATCCCAGAACTTTCGGACCCCGCTGAAGTCGCTACACTCTGTTTCACGTGAAGCCTATCTCCCCCCGGGACAGGCTCGCGTCTCCCAACTTCGAGAAGGTTGTTTCGTATGGGCTTCACCAGGCACGGGCGTCGTGTGTGTGTATGGCTTGCGTTGCTGGGCTCGGGCACGGGCTTCGCGCAGACGGCGCCGGAGCCCACCCTGGACCCCGGGGAGATGCCCTCCGCCCAGGAGCAGCTGGACGAAGAGCCGGAGGTGCACAGCCAGGTGGCGTCGTTCGCCATCACGAAGCTGCATGACTCGCCGGCCGTGGTGACGGCCATCACCGCGGACGAAATCAGGGCCTCCGGCGCGCGCGACCTGATGGACGTGCTGTTGCAGGTGCCCGGCTTCTTCTTCGGCGTGGACGTGTCCGGCACGGTGGGGCCGGGCTTCCGGGGCCTGTGGGGCCAGGAAGGCAAGGTGCTGCTCATCATCGACGGCAAGGAGATGAACGAGCAGCTCTACTCCACGATGCAGCTGGGCCACGAGTTCCCGGTGGAGCTGATTGAGCGCATCGAGGTCGTGCGCGGCCCCGGCTCCGTCATCTACGGCGGCAACGCGGAGCTGGCCGTCATCAACGTCATCACCCGGGGCATCCAGGGCAGCACGGACGCGCTGGTGGTGGGCACCTACGGGCAGCTGGCGCACGGCCTGGGCCGCCGCAGCCTCACGGTGTCCGGCCGCAAGGTGTTCGAAAGCGCGCCGGGCCTGAGCGCGTTCGCGTCCGCGTCGCTGGGGCAGGGGCAGCGCAGCGACGCCGTGTTCGACGACTTCTACGGCGACTCCGCGAGCATGAACGGCGCGTCGGCGATGGACCCCACGGTGGTGCAGGCCGGCGTGGGCTACCGGGACCTCCAGCTGAGCATCCTGTACCAGCGCCAGGACACCACGTCGGTGGTCTCCGTGGACGAGGTGCTGCCCACGCCCGCGAACACCGACTTCGAGTCGTTCCACGCCGAGCTGAGCGACCGCTTCCGGCCCACGGACCGGATTGAAATCATCCCCCGGCTGAACCTCACCCTGGGCGAGTCCTACCGGGACTCGGACGAGTCGTCTGACTTCTTCTACGACAAGCGCTACCGGCGCCTGCGCGGCCGGGCCCTGGCGCGCTGGGCGGCGTTCGACTTCCTCCAGCTCACGGGCGGCGTGGACCTGGCGTTCGACCAGGGGCAGCTGCGAGGCCCGGCGGGCATCGGCCAGCAGGAGCCCTTCAACGGCGACGAGGACGAGGTCTCCTACCGCAACGTGGCGGCCTTCATGGAGGTGTACTCGGACAACCCCATCGCCACGGTGGTGGCGGGCGCGCGCTTCGAGGACCACAGCGCCTTTGGCAGCTCGTTCGTGCCGCGCCTGGTGTTGCTCAAGTCCTTCGGGCCGGTGAGCGGCAAGGCGCTCTACAGCCGCGCCTTCCGAGCGCCGGGCATCGAGAACATCTCCCTGGGCGACGACGTCCGGCCGGAGCGCACCACGGTGTACGAGCTGGAGGCCACCGTGCGCCTGGGCGAGGGCCAGAGCTTCAGCGCCAACGCCTTCGACGTGGGCGTGACGGACCCCATCATCTATTCGTACGACCCGGTCACGGCGTCGGAGGCGTACCGCAACCTGGGCCGCCTGGGCAGCCGGGGCATCGAGCTGGACTACCGGCTGCGCGGGTCCTGGGGCCGCGCGCAGGCGGGCTATTCGTTCTACCGGCCGGGCGGGCGCAACGACGTGGAGGACTACCTGGTGCCCGGCCAGCCCAAGGCCTTCACCGGGCTGCCCACGCACAAGGTGACGCTGACGGGCACGGCGAAGGTGCTGCCGTGGCTGTCCGTCAGCCCCACCGCCGTGCTGGTGGGCCAGCGCTTCGCCGTGGGGGCGCCGGACGAGGAGGGCGTGTCGGAGGTCCAGACGCTGTCGCCCCGGCTGCTGCTCAACCTCTTCGTGCGCGCGGAGAACGTGGGGACGAAGGGCCTGGAGATTGGCGCGGGCGTCTACAACCTGCTGGGCAGCGACTTCCGGGTGGCCCAGCCCTACAACGGCGGACACGCGCCCCTGCCGGTGTTCAGCCGCGAGTTCATGGTGAAGCTGACCTACCTCTTCGAGCCGTCCTACGACGACGAGTAGCCTGGCCGTCGGCCGGGACGCATCCGACGTTGCGCAAGGGCGTGGCGGGGCGTAGGGAATCCGCCTGCCATGTCCGAGAACACCCAGCTCCTCGAAGCCGTCCGGAAAGAAGCCAAGCCGGGACTCTGGTCCAGGGGCGTCAGCCTCGCGCGTGACGGCGCGGTGGCGCTCCAGTCGCGCACGGCCTCGGAGATCGAGCTGCGCGTGAAGGTGGCGGGCCGGGCCGTGGCCTTCACCGTCGTCCTCTACCCGGGCGACGAGGCGTGGGAGTGCGACTGCCCCAGCCCGGTGGACCCGTGCGAGCACGTGGTCGCGGCGGCCATCTCCCTGGACAAAGCGGAGAAGCAGGACGCGCCGCTGGAGGCGGTGTCGGACCGCTGGTCGCGCGTGGTGTACCGCTTCACGCGAGTGGAGGGAGGGCTGCAGCTGCACCGGGTCCTCGCGCACGCGGACGGCACGGAGGAACCGCTGGAGGACCTCACGGGGCGCCTGGCGAAGCCCCAGGCCGGCGTCACGTTGCAGGTGGAGCAGGTGGACCTGGTGATGGAGCGCCTGTTGGAGCGGCGCACCCGGGGCCCGCTGCTGGCGGAGAAGCTGGACGCGCTGCTGAGGGCCCTGGAGCCCGCGCGCAACGTGCTCCTGGATGGCCGGCCGGTGGCGGTGTCCGGCGAGGTGCTGCCCCCGCGCGCGAAGGTGGAGGACAAGGGTCAGCAGTGGGTCATCACCATCACGAGGGATCCGCGCATCACGGAGGTGGTGAGCCCCGGCGTCGCGCTGACGGCGGAGTCCCTGGTGCGCCTGGGCGAGACGGCGATGACGGGCGCGTGGCTCCAGCACCTGCCGCTCGTGCGCACGTATTCGCCGGAGCAACTGGGCGAGTTGTCCGCGAAGATTCTCCCGGAGCTGGCGCGGCGCATGCCGGTGGACATGCGGAGCCGCCGCCTGCCGTCGGTGGACCGCGACCTGAAGCCGCGCATCCTCCTGGAGTTGAACCAGCTCACGCAGGGCCTGTCGGTGCTGCCCACGCTGGTGTACGGCGCGCCGCCGACGGTGCGAATCGACAACGGGCGCATGGTGTACCTGCGCGGCGCGGTGCCGCTGCGCGACGAGGCCGCGGAGCAGAAGCTGCTCCACCAGCTGCGCGACGAGTTGAACCTGGTGCCCGGCCGAAGGCTCACGGTGCAGGGCCCGGAGATGATGCGCTTCGCGGACAAGCTGCGGAAGTTCCGGGGCGACCTGGGCGGCGACGCGGCGGGCATCGTCAGCCCGGACATGCGCCTCAAGCCGTCCCTGCGCGTGGACGGCGGCGCGTCCGGCACGGGCGTGCCGGAGGTGCGCTTCACGCTGGAGTTCGAGGTGGAGGGCGGCAAGGGCGGCGCGCGCACGGTGGACGCGGCGGCGGTGGTGCGGGCGTGGACGGAGGGGCTGGGGCTGGTGCCGCTGGACGGAGGCGGCTGGGCGCCGCTGCCTCGCGCGTGGCTGGACAAGAACGGGCAGCGCGTGGCGGACCTGCTGGCCGCGCGCCAGGAGGACGGCCGCGTCGCGAACCACGCGCTGCCGGAGCTGACCCAGCTGTGCGAGTCATTGGACCAGCCGCCGCCTCCGGGGTTGGACAAGCTGGCCCCGCTGGTGGAGGGCTTCGAGAAGCTGCCGCCGCCGGTGCTGCCCGCGGAGCTCAACGCCACGCTGCGCGCGTATCAGCAGCAGGGCGTGAGCTGGCTGTCGTTCCTCAAGGGCGCGGGGCTGGGCGGCATCCTCGCGGACGACATGGGTCTGGGAAAGACGCTCCAGACCATCTGCATCCTGGGGCCGAAGTCGCTGGTGGTGTGCCCCACGAGCGTGCTGCCCAACTGGGTGGCGGAGCTCCAGCGCTTCCGGCCGTCGTTGAAGGTCTGCGTGTACCACGGCCCCGGCCGCAAGCTGGACCCCACGGCGGACATCACGCTCACCACGTACGCGCTGTTGCGCCTGGACGCGGCGGTGCTGGGAGCGCCCACGTGGGAGGCGGTGGTGCTGGACGAGGCCCAGGCCATCAAGAACCCGGAGAGCCAGGTGTCGCGCGCGGCGTTCGGGCTCAAGGCGAACCTGCGGCTCGCGCTCAGCGGTACGCCGCTGGAGAACCGCCTGGACGAGTTGTGGAGCCTGATGCACTTCACCAACCCGGGTCTGTTGGGAGGCCGCCGCCAGTTCGAGGAGAAGACGGCGCAGCCCATCGCGGACGGCAAGCCCGGAGCGGCGGAAGGCCTGCGTCGCCGCATCCGCCCGTTCATCCTGCGCCGCCTCAAGAAGGACGTGGCGCCGGAGCTGCCGCCGCGCACCGACTCCGTGATGCACGTGCAGCTGGATGAGCGCGAGCGCTCCGTCTACGACGCGGTGATGGCCGCGACGCGCGCGGAGGTGGTGGCGCTGCTCAACGAGGGTGGCAGCGTGCTCAAGGCGCTGGAGGCGTTGCTGCGGTTGCGGCAGGCGGCCTGCCATTCCGCGCTGGTGCCGGGGCAGCACGCGAAGACGTCCTCCAAGGTGCAGACGCTGGTGGACGCGCTGGAGACGGCGGTGGCGGAAGGCCACAAGGCGCTGGTCTTCTCCCAGTGGACGTCGCTGTTGGACCTCATCGAGCCGGGCCTCAAGGGAGCGGGCATCGGCTTCGAGCGGCTGGACGGAGCGACGGCGAACCGAGGCGAGGTGACATCGCGCTTCCAGGGCCAGGACGGCGCGCCGGTGTTGCTCATGTCGCTGAAGGCCGGAGGCACGGGCCTGAACCTCACGGCGGCGGACCACGTGTTCCTGATGGACCCGTGGTGGAACCCGGCGGTGGAGGCACAGGCCGCGGACCGAGCGCACCGCATCGGGCAGGAGCGGCCGGTGATGGTCTACCGGCTGGTGTCCCAGGGCACGGTGGAGGAGAAGATCCTGGGTCTCCAGGAGAAGAAGCGCGCCCTGTTCGAAGCCGCGCTCAGCGAGGCTTCGGGCGCCGCCGCCATCACCCGCGAGGACCTGCTCCAGCTGTTCGCATGAGCCCTGCCTGGGCCAGCAGCTCGCGCACACGTCGCGCCAGTGCGACGTGCTCGGGGTTGGCCACGGTGAAGCGCTCGGGGGTGAGGATGATCAACGAACCCCTGTCCTCCACCGGCTCGATGCGCACGGGGGCGGGCAGGGGGGGCACGGTGCCCCGGTCACGGGCGAGGTACGTCACCCAGCCAAGCCACGGGTCGTCCTTGCCCTGCCTACCATCCATCGCCCGATACGTCTCGGACATGGCCACCGCCCAATCGGGTTCCCACGCCAGTGCCATGCTGCGCGTCACGTTCGTCAGCATGGAGGCTGTGAGCATTCGCTCCGCGCTCGCCCCTTTCGATGGGATTGACAGGACGCACACGTTGGCGGTGCTGTTCTGCTCGTAGCTCCCGCAGGTCATATTGACGATGACCATCTCCTTGGGAGGACCGTCGTTGTATGCGCTGACCCTCAGCCCCAATTGCTCGAAGGCGGGTCCGCCCGGCTCACGGTTGACACCACGCCGGAACGCTTCTGTCAGGGTGGGTAGGTCGGGAGGCATGAGGGGCGTCTTGCGTCCCTTGCCGCGCGGCTTGGGAATCTTGTTCCAGCTCCCCAGCAGGGGATCGCATGCGGCGAGCATGTTGAAAAAGGCCGCCGCACGCTGGGCACACGCCTCGGGAGACTCTCGTCGCGGACCCCAGTAGGCACCTGCATAGTAGGTCTCTGGATAGGTCCCGGAATCAGCGGGGGTCGTCATGAGGTGTATCTCTCAAGGGTTCAACGGGTGCACCGAGGTGGGGATGACGATGATCTCCGTGACGCTGTTGCTCTCTAGCAACTTCCGAATGGAGTCTGCCGCATGCTTCTCCGCGACGTGCCATTCAATCCGAATGCCCATTCCACGGACGATGGCGACCTGGCGCTGTCCTTGGGTCACGAGTTCGTCGGCCTTGCCCGAAAGGCTGAACCAAGCCTTGGGATCGAGGTTGTCCTCGAAGAACGCAGCGTAGCCGGGGCCCTTGGCGTCCAGGAGCACGTCATCCCTGAACCCATCGAACTTGACGCCCCCGGCCTTCGTACTCGTGCCGCCGACCCAGTACACCTCATCCGCCGTGTGCCCGGTGATCTGCTCCTGGTAGCGCCGGGCACGCGGAGACATCGCCTCCTTTGCGGGCGCCCACTGCCCGGGCCCCTTGGACGGAGCCGCGCCACTGCCAGTCGTGTTCGCGCGCTGGAGGATGATGGCCGCCCCGGGCCCACCGCTCAGCACCGCCGCCGCGCGTCCTGCTGGCACTGAGACCCGTTCCAGCGCCAGCGCGCCTTCCACCGACAGCGAGAGCACCGGCATCGTGGCCTCCACGCCCACCGACATTCCCTTCAGCGTCCGCGTCGTGGCCGAGGCCGCGCCCGCGGTGAAGAGCAGTCCTGTCGTCAGCCGCGACACTTCACGGATCTGCTCGCCACGGGTCATGAACTGGAATCGCTCCCAGTACGCGGGCGATGCCGCGATGAGCGCCGCCACGCCCGCTGGCAGGTGGCGCAGGCCCGCGATGCTGTCCACGGGACGCGTGAGCAACTGTCCCAGCGCGTGGTACAGCTCCACGAATGCATCCTCGGCTCCATCCAGGGTGCGGCTGATGACGTCCGCGTCGTCGTACACCTCGGCCAGGGGCCGCCAATCCGAGGACTGGAGCTGCGCGTCCACGTTCCGGAAGACGCCGCCCTTACCGCTGTAGAAGCGGCCCAGCTCGAAGCCATGGGCTCGGAAGGCGCCGTCCTTCCATTCAACCGTTGCCACCTTCTGTTGGGTGCGCCCGGTGAGTGCCCACGCGAGATAGCCGTCAGGTCGCAGAACCGCGATCTGCTCCCGGGAGAAGCGCTCCACCCGCCGCGACAGCTCCTTCCGTTTGACTTCGCCTCCCTCCATCACCTCGCGCAGGATGAAGCCCGCGGCCATGCGAGGCGGGAAGGTGCTCAACGTGACGGGCTTGCCCAGGAGCACTCCCATCAGTCGCGCCGCTTGCGTGGGCGTCAGAGCGTCTCCCAGGGTGCGTTCGTCTCGCGCTTCCAGTCCCGCGTTCGTCAGCAACTGTTCCCACGCGTCCGGTTGCACGTCGTCGGAGCGGGTGACGTCCGCCATGGCCACCGCACGAACGGGGCTCGCTCCCGTCATCTCATCGCGCACGGCCTTGCGGCGGTACAGCCGTGGCGCTTCCTCTCGGGGCGTGACGCTCAGTGCCGGGGACGGCGCCTCGTCGTTCGACGCTCGTACTCCAGGGGAGTCAATCTCCGTGCGGGACGTGTAGCTCAGCGTCCTTCCAGGACTGGGAGGCAACGAGGCGCAGCCGGTGAAGAAGAGGGCCACGCACCCCAGCAGGACGTCAGCGCGCATTGTCCACCCCCAGGCCCGCCGAGGCGAAAGCACCTGGACGCAAGGTCCCGTCATCTTCCGGGAACAGCAGCGTGCCGCCTGTGACCACCGCGTAGAGCTTCCCCGCTGCGATTCGCCAGCGCGCTTCCACCGCGCCCAGGTAGCCAGCCTCGGGTTGGCCCAGGCCCACGCCCAGGCCCTTCACCGCCAGCTCAAGGTTCCGTTCCAAGAGCTGCACCGCCATGCGCCCGTCCGCATCCAGGCGGCCCCAGGAGAAGGGCTCCACGCTCAGCGACGCCATCAGGTGTCGTTGCAGCCCGCGATAGCCCACGGCATCCCATCCCACCCGCGCCTCCGCCTGGAGCGAGTACCCGTCCGGGAAGCGAGAGGAGGCCAGTGGCGCACCCTCAGGGCCCACTGCTTGGAATCGCACCAGTTCGTAGTCCGGACCGAAGAAGCCCTGTCGGAAGCCACCGTGCTGCCTGCGTGCCTCCAGGCGCAGCGACACATCCCACGCGGGTGCCACCGCCATCACCCGCGAGGACCTGCTCCAGCTCTTCGCGTAAGGCGTCGGCGTCACTTCAAGACGCCGCACGTCCGCCAATTTCCGGAAAGCGCTCATAGGTTCGCTTGAGCGCTTCCAGATGAGCAGGGTCGTCCAGGTCGAGCGGCGTATCCGTCAACTGCACTACCCACCCGCCCGACGATGTGTGCCGCGCCCGTGAAAGCAGTTCGGTGTCGCGAGCAGGATCCGGGAACCCGATGGCCTGTGCGGCAGCGGCTGACCAGTAGTTCATCCATCCCAGCCGGTGGGGAATCTCTGGTGATTTCATGGCTCCAGGGGACGTAATCACCGGTAGGCCGCGAGGGGGCACCTCCAGGTCATCTGGCCGATTCCTCGTCTGCCGCGCAATGTCCGCGCTGGCCCTGAACGGCGTGGCATGTCCCCAGTGAGCGCGTGCGCTTTCCGCCACGGCCTCCAGCACATCAACCACCGCCGCGAGCCCTCCCTCGTTCGGAGGCAGCTGCGCATGGACCTCCAATTGTGACTGACCGCCTGGGGAGCTATCCGCTGGTGACTCCCATCCAGAAATCATCACGGGAAGGTTTTCGTTGCCGTTGCACACGAGAGGGAATCCCCCATCTTTGGTCCCCGCTGCGAGCCATGCGTCGCGTTGTGGCAACGCGATGGGGCGTCCGTCGTCGGAAACCTTCCACTCCAGGCGCAGGCCAGGGAATGCACGTTCCATCCCATGAACCACGGCGAGGGGGCGGTGGTCTGCACTCACGAGTGAAGGCGCGTAGACGATGAGGTTGATATTTCGTTTGGCTGTCATCTCAGCACCAGTCCATGACGACGATAAAGCCCTTGAGATCAGGGGCCGCCTCTTCCAGTGCTTCCTTATGCGCTTCGCTGCGCACACCGACTCGGAAGTCAAATCCGCAGGCTCGAGCGAGACCGCGCTCAATCCGCATCTTGGGCACTTGATCCCTGATCACCTGGCCCTGGAGGAAGTCACTGAATGTATCGAAACTGTCGGTCTTGACCTCCCAAAGCACGCGTGTCGCCAGTTGCAGCGCGTCGAAATTCTTCCCATTCACGAACACATCCCACCCGGGGAAGCTGTTGTTCGGAATCTTGTCGGCACACTTGTTGTGCGGGTCATTGCCACCACGGTGATTCACCGGGATGGGCTCGCAGCTGGCTCGGCGCGTCCGGTCCATGGGCACAGGCGGCACTGGGGGCTGCCAGTCCTGTCCCGCTGGCTCCGGCTCCAGCTTGGGCTTCCGCTTCGCTACGGCCTCACGAGATGCCCCTTTCGTTCCTCGTGATGCCGCAGCTTCTTCGGGGTAGAGGTGGCGGAGTTCATACGCATCCAGCTCTTCCTTGATGGCGACGGCGACCACCACCACGCCAAGAACGATCACGGCTCCCACAACAATCTCAGGAGCCACCAGAACGCAGAGCCCGATTCCCATGGCACCAGCGCCAGCGGAGGCGACAGAGCATCGTCCCGTAGTGTCATGGAATTCGATCCGGTCGTGGTCGAGGGCTCGATAGCACTGCTCCATGAGAACGGGCCAAGGCTGGGAAGCCTCTCGGGCAACGCAACGTCCCCCGTCAGTCCAGGGCAGTTTTGCTGCTCGCTGAAGGTTGGCAAGCCTCGGGCTCCGCGTTCCCTGCACACTGGGAGGCGGTGTCGACGAAGCGCAGGCCGAGAGGAGGAGTAGGAGTGCGATGTAAGCGCGGAAACGCATGACTACGAGCCGCCTACCGACACAGAAGTGGAGCGACGCATCGCGATTACACTCGCCGGGCATGCCCCACGTAGCTCTTCGGAGGCGTTTAACTCCGGAGGAAGCATGTCCCGGTCGATGCGGACGAAGCCGAAACGGGGGAAGTAGTCTGAGGCCGTTGTGGTCAGCAGGAACAAAGTTGGGAGCCTGTCCTCATCGGCCTTCGCAAGGACGCGCCGAACCAAGTCGGAATGACCCTTCATTTTCTCCGCGACAACGACATGGAAGTGCGGAAGGTGCTCCGTCACACCCAGGAGGGGCAGTCCCGCCGAAGAAAGAAGGGCCTGGATTGCAACCAGGTCGCCGGGGCGGGCAGCGCGTATCGCGAGGGTCATCGACGCCACTCCTCTCGGGACAGAAGGTCCACCACACGAGAGCGCACGTCGTCCCGGATCTCACGCACGCGCTCCAGGGATTTACCCTTAGGGTCCTCCAGAGGCCAATCTCCCCGCTTCAAGCCAGGCACGAAGGGGCACGCATCCCCGCATCCCATGGTGATGAGCCAGTGTGCGCCCTGGGCAAGATCCTCCGTGAGGAGCTGGGGCTTGGCCTCCGACAGGTTGATGCCCACTTCGGCCATGACGGTCTGAACTTCGGGATGCACACGGTCACCCGGCTGCGTACCGGCGGAAATGGCGTGCGCTCGCGTCGGGTCCGCCATGGCGTTGAAGAACGCAGCCGCCATCTGGGAGCGGCCGGCGTTGTGTACACATGCGAAGATGACCTTCTTCATAGGACAGACTCCTCGGGTGGGCTCCCGAAGAAGCTGTGTGCGTGGCCAGCGGCGCAGCGACGATGGAACCCGGCAGCCAGTCTACTGCCTGTCCGACGTGCTGAGGACCGCGCCGACCGAGAAGCATGGCAAGCGGCGCCCATCGCTGACCCTCGCAGCACCTGGCAATCCTGCTGAGTTCGCTGGCCTTGTGACAGCGGCAGCTACTAGGTGGCGAACCGCACCGCCACCTTCGCTGCGTCCGGATCACTGAAGCGCAGCAGGTCCTCTCCCTCCTGCACCAGTGCGTCGCGGACGGGCTTCTTCAGCGCGTCAAAGGCATTGCAGACCAACGTCGCGGTGCCCTTCGTGCGCTCGGTGGTCCAGACGCCAGCGGTGCGCCCGTCCACCAGGAACACGTTCAGCACGCGCAGGTTCTTCGTGGACAACAGCGCACGGTGCTCCTCCGGCACCACGCGGGTCCGGTCCGCGTGGGAGAGGATGAGGTTGTCGAAGTCCGGCAGGAAGCGCACCGGCGCGGGCGTCTCTTCGGGCGGGCGCGGGGCCTTGGGCAAATCAAAGAGGACGCGCTTCTTCTCGTCGCGGAACTCCACCAGCTTGCCGCGCACCTTCTCGAAGGCGTCCTTCAGCGGCTTGATGCCGGACCAGCTCTGCATGTCCGCCACGGTGGCGGGGCCGAAGGCGGCCAGGTAGCGCAAGACCAGCGGTGACGCGTCGTCGTCCGTGGAGAGCTTCTCGCCCAGCCACGACTCCGCCAGCGTGAAGCCGGAGTTGCCGGGCCAGCCCCACTCCAGCCCTTCCTCGGGCACCTGGACGAGCGGCAGCATCATCCGTGCGGCGAAACCCATGGCCCGCTCGTCGCCGTCCACGTGGTGCTTCATCAGGTGCGCGCGCACCGCCTCGAAGGTGCGGGGCTTCTCCTGGAGGAAGGGCTTCGCGGTGGCCAGCAGCGCGGGCAGGTCCAGCGCAGCAGCGCGCTCCTTCAGCACGGAGCGCATGGCCGCGTTGAGCAGGGGCTGGAACAGGCCGCGGTAGCGCAGGTAGTCCTTCGCGGTCATCAGGTGCAGCGTGCCGCGCATCATCGTGCCGCGCGCCAGCTCCCGCTTGAGCGCCAGCTTCGTGAGGGCGTCGCGCTGGAAGCCCTGGAGGCGCGACCAGAGGGCCAGATACGGCGGGCGCGCGAGCTGCGCCTGGAGCCCCACCAGGTGCTCGATGGCGCGCGGCACGGTCATCTTCTCGCGCGTGAGCAGCAACTGGCGCGCGAGCGTGGCGCGGTTGAGGGCCTGACGGGACAGCACTTCGGTGGGCATGCTCCCGAGCATACCCAGCGGCTTTCAGCGCGTGAGGGCCGGAATCACCTTCTCGCCGAACGCCTCGATGAAGCCGTCCTGCTCGCGGTTGACGTTGTGCAGGTACAGCCGGTCGAAGCCCAGGCGCAGGTCCTCGCCCAGCCAGTCCATGTGCTGCTGGAGGCTGCTGGAGACTCGCAGCGGGCCATCCAGGTCGTGCGGCTGCACCACGTTCGCGGCCTCCTGGAACTGCGCGGGCGTGCGCAGGTCCGTGAGGACGCTGTTGGTGAAGATGTTGGACGCCCACTGGTTGTACGCCCCTTCACGTGCGAGCTCGTCGTCCTTCGCGTAGGACAGCTGCACCTTGAGGAACAGGGGCTTGCCCTCGCCGCCGCCATCTCGGAAGGCATCCACCACCTTGCGCAGCTCCTCCGGGGGCCGCGCGGTCGTGATGAGGCCCTCCGCCCAGCCCGCCACCCATCCCGCCGTCTTCGGCGTCACTGCCGCGCCCACCAGCAGCGGCATGTCCTTGGGGCGCGTGTAGAGCTTCGCCTCCTCCACGGTGACGAGCCCCCGGTGCGTCACCGTCTCGCCTCGGAAGAGGGCGCGCATGATGTCCACGCACTCCTTCAGGCGCGCGTTGCGCAGGTCCTTCGCGGGCCAGCCCGTGCCGGTGATGGCCTCGTTGAGGTACTGGCCACTGCCGAGCGCCATCCACGCACGGCCGGGGTACATCTCGTTCAGCGTGGCCAGCGCCTGCGCGACGATGGCCGGGTGGTAGCGCTGACCCGGCGCCGTGACGGAGCCGAAGGACAGCCCGGTGGTCGCGAGCGCCGCGCCCATGAACGCCCACGCGAAGCCGCTCTGCCCCTGTGCCTCCGTCCACGGGTGGAAGTGGTCGGAATTGAGCGCGGCCTGGAAGCCCGCGCCTTCCGCCTTCTGACAGAGGCGCAGAAGCTCACTGGGCGGGAACTGTTCGTGCGACGCGTGGAAGCCGATGAGGGGCATGGATGCGTCCACCCTGGAGCCGGATCCGCCCGGCCGCGAGGCCCGCCTTCGCGCGAGTGTTGGCTGAACGAAGCCTGCCTGCCCCCGGGTGTGGGGTTCCTCACGGCGCGCGGGAGTCGCCGGATGCCTCCTGGGAACGGAGGGCTAAAGGGAAGGGGATGATTGAAGACCTCTGGTACAAGAACGCGGTCGTCTACTGCCTCGACGTCGAGACGTTCATGGACGGCAACGGCGACGGCGTGGGGGACTTCACGGGCCTGCGCCGCAAGCTGGACTACCTGGCGGGCCTGGGCATCACCTGCCTGTGGCTCTTGCCCTTCCAGCCCACGCCCAACCGCGACAACGGCTACGACATCAGCGACTACTACGGCGTGGATCCGCGCCTGGGGGACCTGGGCGACTTCGTGGCCTTCACCCACGAGGCGAAGCTCCACGGCATCCGCGTCATCATCGACCTGGTGGTGAACCACACGTCGGATCAACACCCGTGGTTCCAGGCCGCTCGCAAGGACCCGGACAGCCGCTACCGCGACTACTACGTCTGGTCGAAGAAGCGGCCCAAGGACGCCAACAAGGGCATGGTCTTCCCGGGCGTGCAGCCCTCCACGTGGACGTACGACAAGGAGGCACGCCTCTGGTACTTCCACCGCTTCTTCGACTTCCAGCCCGACCTCAACGTGGCGAACCCGGAGGTGCGCGAGCAGATCCTCAAGGTGATGGGCTACTGGCTGGAACTGGGCGTGTCCGGCTTCCGGGTGGACGCGGTGCCCTTCCTCGTCGAGCTGAAGGGCGTGAAGAACCCGGACGTGAAGAACCCCTACAAGCTGCTGGAGGAGATGCGCGAATTCCTCTCATGGCGCAGAGGCGACGCCATCCTGCTCGCGGAAGCCAACGTCACCATGAACGAGGTGGTGGAGTTCTTCGGCGACAACGACCGCATGCAGATGGTGTTCAACTTCCTGGCGAACCAGAACTTCTACCTGTCGCTCACGCGAGGGGACGTGACGCCGCTGGTGCAGGCCCTGAAGTCAGCTCCCAGGCTGCCGCACACGGCGCAGTGGGCGAACTTCCTGCGCAACCACGACGAGCTGGATCTGGGGCGCCTGTCGGACGAGGACCGGTTGGAGGTCTTCGAGGCTCTGGGGCCGGACAAGGGCATGCAGCTGTATGACCGGGGCCTGCGCCGCCGGTTCGCGTCGATGCTGGACGGCGACCGCCGTCGCATCGAAGTGGCCTACAGTTTGATGTTCTCACTGCCGGGGACTCCAGTGCTCTGGTACGGCGACGAGCTGGGCATGGGGGAGAACCTGTCACTCGTGGAGCGGCAGTCGGTGCGCACGCCCATGCAGTGGAGCCCGGAGCCGCACGGCGGCTTCACGTTGGCGCAAGAGCCGGTGAAGCCCCTGGTGTCGGAGGGGCCGTTCGGCTTCCGGCAGGTGAACGTGGCGCAGCAGCGCCGCGACCCGGCCTCACAGCTCAACTGGACCGAGCGCATCATCCGCGCGCGCAAGGAGTGCCCGGAGCTGGGGTGGGGTGCGTGGAAGGTGCTGCGCACGGGCAACAAGGGCGTGCTGGCCATCCGGTACGAATGGAAGGGCAACGCGATGGTGGTGCTGCACAACCTGTCCGCCCGGCCTTGCACGGTGAAGCTGGATCCGGGCGGCGAGGAGCCGTGCACGCTGTTCAACGTGCTCAGCGAGGACCACTCGGAGCCCGTGGACGGACAGCGCCACGGGCTCACGCTGGAGGGGTACGGCTACCGGTGGTTCCGCGTGGGGTTGGAGAACCCCGCGCGCAAGCACCGCACGGAGCCGCTGCCCTAGTAGAGCATGTTGGCGATGTCCTTCACCGGCTGCGGGGCGGCCTCGGTGTTGCCCAGCGCGCCCATGACGCCTCCGAAGATCATCCCGGCCGGGTTGGCGCGGCCCTTGGTGATGGAGCCGATGACGCCCTCCGCGGCGCCCTTCAGGGTGTTGACGTAGCCCTTCGCGGCGCCCTCGAGGACGCCCTTGAAGCCGCCCTCCGAGTTGCCCACGCCCGTCAGGACGTTGCTGACTCCCGGCAGGAACCAGAGGGCCTTGCCGGCCTCGCCCGCGGCCCACTGGAAGTTGTCCTTGTTGCTGCCGTCCGCCTTCACGTGGGTGTCCTTGGTGGTCGGCAGCTGGTGCTCGCCCAGGAAGGAGTAGCCCTTCTCGGCGAAGTCCTTGACCATGCCGGCCTCCGTGCCGTGGCGCGCGTCGCCGTCCTTGGTGATGCCCTCGATGTTGCCGTCACCTACGCCGCCCTTGACCTTGCTATCCCGGTCCCCGCCCGTGGAGGCCTTGGCGCTGTCGATGAACTCCAGCACCTTGGCCAGACGGTAGACGCCGTCGGCGTTCTGCTTCGGATCCTTCAGGTCCAGCTTGGGGTCGACACCCGTCTGCTTGCACAGCTGGTCGAACTTGATGTCCTTCTGGCGGCCCAGGTTCTTCAGCGCGGGCGTGTCGTCGACAATCTGCGCGGCGGAGCGGTTGTCCCCGGCCGGGCGCTTGTCATTGGCGCTGGGGACGCCGTTGGAGGCCTGCTGCGGAGCAGGATCCGGCGCCTGGGTCGCGGCCGGAGCCGGAGCCAGGTTCTGGAGCTCCGGGGGGAGACCCCGGGGGGCGAAGGCGGCCGGGGCGCTGAGCATGTCCGACGCACCCTCCATCGCGGACATCCCGCGCGGCTGCCGCCGGTTGATGATCGCGGGCTCGAACGAGTCCACCTGGCTGAAGCCCCGCGCCGGCATGCTCCGGGAGGCGTCCGCGACAGGCCCCGCGGAGAGCTGGGCCTTCGGGCTGACGAGCGCGGACTCCGCGGTGGTGGGGCGCAGCAGGGAGGAGGAGCGGGCCGTGGCCTTGAGGTCGATCATGGTTATCACCTTGGGTCTGAGCAGCGACGTGCCCTGACCTCATTGCAGCGGGCATGCCGACAAGGTGAACCGCGCAACCCCTGGAACTCACAGGAAGAGGACGCTCGCGCCAGGTGCCCGGCCGGTGACTGCAGTCACCAGGAGGATGGCGCGAGTCATCACGTCAGCGGCTTCAGTTCATCTCCACCTTCTGGAAGAGCAGCTCCGGCGGGGCGGCGCCGTCGGCGAAGTCCAGGATGGTGGTGAAGTAGGTGGGGTCGTTCCAGGAGCCATAGAGCACCTGGTCGTGGCCCAGGCCGCGGAAATCGCCCACGAGCATCCGGTTGGCCAACAGCGTGGGGTAGTAGCTCACGCCCTGCGCCTCGCTGTAGCGCACCTCGGCGGGCGCGACGCCGTCGAGGAAGTCCGCGATGAGCATGGCCGTGCCGGTGGTGCCGTTGTTCACCAGCAGGAGCTGATCATAGCCCAGGCCCCGGAAGTCCCCCGCCGCCTGGTTGTCGTCCGCGTCCATCAGCCCGTCGAGCACGGTAAAGGCACCGGACGCCTCCACGTAGCGCACCTGCGCCGGGCCCACGCCCGCGCTGAAGTCGAGGAGCTTCACCCGCGCGCCCGTGCCGGAGCGGTTGAGGCAGAGCACCTGGTCGTAACCCCGGTTCTGGAAGTCGCCCACGTAGAAGCGGTCGTCGGGTTCGGAGCAATCCTCGAAGGAGTTCGGGGCGCTCCACTCCTCGTGGTAGCCGGCCTCCGAGGGGACCACGCCGTCGCTGAAGTCGGTGATCATCACGCGGCCGCCCGTCCCGGAGCGGTTGAAGAACAGCACCTGATCATGGCCCCGGTTGAGGAAGTCGCCCGCGAGCTGCAGGTCCTCCGGGTTGTGCCAACCGTCGAGCAGCACGCTCTGTCCCCAGGACTCGTGGTAGCGCACCTCCGAGGGGGCGGCGCCGTCGCGAAAGTCGGTGATCATCACGCGGCCGCCCCAGCCGTCGGTGTTGATGAAGAGCATCTGGTCGTAGCCCAGGCCCCGGAAGTCACCCTGGAGCTTGATGTCACCGGGGTTGTGCCAGCCATTGAGCAGGACCGACGCGCTCCAGGACTCCTGGTAGTGGAAATTGGGGAAGGCATTGGCGTTGACGTAGCCGGAGACGAGCACGCGCGGGCCATAGCCCGACCCGTCGATGGCGATGAGTTGATCCGCGCTGCCCGTGCCGGCGAAGACGCCCGCCTTGTAGACGGAGGGCATGGCCAGCCGGAACGTCTTGGGCGCGTTGCCGAGCAGCGGGCTGTGGCGGCCCTGCTGATCCAACGCGTAGATGCGCAGCGTGTGGTCCAGGCCGTCCACGTAGTGGTCCGGGATGCGGAAGGAGAAGCCGTTCGCGCCGGACGCCATGGGATAGGCGCTCTTCACGTCCGCGCGGTAGAGGTTCGCCGTCACGTTCGCCACGGACGCCGGGTTGCCGTCGATGGAGTAGTAGACCGCGATGGACGCCGACGGCGAGTCCAGGTCCAGCGCCCAGCCCGTCACCGTGCCGTCGTAGGAGATGTTGTCGAGCGTGCCGAAGGCGCCCGGCAGGTTGAAGGTGCGCGGCGAGCCCGCGAGCAGCGGGTTGTGGAGGCCCTGCGCGTCGATGCCATAGACATACATCGTGTGGTTCTGGCCGTCGCGGTACCAGGCCGGCACCGGGAAGTAGAACCCGTGGTCGCCCAGGATGCCGTCGTACGCGGTGTTGACGTCATTGCGTGAAACGTTCGCGGTCGCGGAGCCGCCGTACGCGCCGGAGCCCGCCGGCCCGTCGATGTAGAAGTGCACGTCCACGGAGACGGACGGCGACGCGGTGTCGAAGGTCCAGCCCTTCACGTAGCCGGTGGAGGTGATCTCCTCGAAGTTGCCCTTCATCTCACCCGGGTACATGGACGCGGCGGAGGCGACGTCACCCGCGCTCAGGGCGGTGCGCTGGCCAATGGCCTGGCCGCCCTTGGTCTGGATGGTCACCCTGCGCACGCCGGTGACGGGGTCGGCGATGCCGAAGTCCCGGGCGCCGTAGTGCATGATGGACCCATAGTCATAGGGCCCGACGTCGTCGCCGTTGCTGATGTGCTGCTCGAAGTTGTGTTCCTTGTTGGGCTCGATGTTGTCCCAGAGGATGTCCACGAAGCTGTCGCGGTCCTCGCGGCTCTGCTCGTGCCAGAAGCCGATGGCATGGCCCAACTCGTGGATGACGTTGCCCAGGCTGCACGCGCCCTCCAGCGTGACGAACTGCCGGCCGCCCTGGCGTCCCACGGACGATGAGCAGCCCTGGCCCTTCACGAAATAGACGTGGTCGACGGAGGAGGGCGTGCTGGCGGAGATGGGCACGAAGCGCAGGCCCGTGCGGCGCTGCCAGTGCCGGATGGCGTCGTTGACGACGAAGTTGTCATCCAGCGAGCCGTAGACGTGGACGTACGGGACGACGCCGTTGGGCCAGCGCTTGCTGCTGCCGCTGACCTGGATGCTCTCCGCGGAGACGCGGTTGCCGGCCTGGGCCTTCACCTTGGGAGACTCGCGCTCCACGTCCTCCACGGTGCCCAGGATGATGTCGCCCTCGAAGAGGGCCAGGCCGTCGATGGCTTCGTACTTCACCTCGCGGGCCTCGGCCTTGGGCCCAATGCGGGCCCACGTGGAGCGCACGCCGGAGATGGCGGGCGACTGGGGCGCGGGCGGAGTGGTGGGTTCGGCGGCGTCTTCCGGGCGGCAGGCGGTGCCAAGGCAGGCCACGGCCGTGAGCGCCCGGATGAACCGGGCGTGATGGGTGATGCGCATGTTGGATTCCCCCTCGTTGGGAGTCGCGGTGACTCGCGGTGCGATACGCAGGGACTCGCGGAAGTTGGCTGTGCGGGGGGGACGTTTCCCGCGCTATGAGGGGGCCTCCTTCATGAGCCCCGCACCTTCCGAGTCATCGTCTCCCCCGCGTGTCGCGCTGCACTGTGCGCTCGCGTTCGTCGTGCTGTACGCCTGCTACGAAGCGCCGGAGGGGATTGGCGGACGGTTGCTGGGGAACGCCGTGGTGGCAGCGGTGATGATGACGCTCTTCCACGCGGTGGCCTGGGGAGTGGGGCGGTGGCTGGGCTACCGCAACGGCTTCCATGCGTATGCGTTGGAGTGGCGGGGCTCCGCGCTCGCGCGGGCGTTGGCGGTGATGCTGGTGCTCAAGCCGCTGTCCGTGCTGGTGGGAGTGGCGGTGGGCGTGATGCGCGTGCAGCCCCTGGAGAAGCCGTTGATGGGCACGGCGCTGCTGGTGGCGGCATTGGGCATCGTGGTGTCCACGTTCGTGCCGTCGGTGGCGGAGGACATCGTGGCGCGAGGCTTCTGGTATCGCGCGTGGCCGGTGGCGGGGCAGGGCGTGGGCTACGTGGCCCTGTCCGCGGGCGTGTTCGTGCTCACGCACGTGTACCGGTTGGGAAACGGGCCGCTGGAGTGGCTGATGTTGTTCTGCACGGGCTTGGCGTACGCGGCGGCGGTGGCCCGCACGGGCTCGCTGTGGGGCGCAGTGGGGCTGCACTGGGGATGGAACCTGGCGAACGGGCTGCTGGATCTGCAACTGGACGTCAACGCGGTGGGGCAGGGCGGCCGTGTCCTGTCCACCGTGACGGGGCTGGTGGCGCTGGGGCTGGTGGTGCTGCTGCCGAAGCGACGTGGCTCCACGGTGTAGGTGGCGGGTTCTGGAGCTTCGGGTTACAGACCCGGGGGAGGAGGATCGCGATGCCCGCTCCCCTGACGCGGCGCCCGGAGACGAAGTCGTTCAGCATCGAGGACCTGCTCGACCGCGTGCGGCGCGGCGAGGTGCGCATCCCCGACTTCCAGCGCCCCCTGCGGTGGACCGCGGAGGACGTGCGCGACCTGCTGGACAGCGTGTACCGGGGCTATCCCATCGGGACCCTGTTGTTCTGGCGACGGGAAGCCCCCGCCGCCAATGTCAGCTTCGGCCCCGTGCGCATCGACGCGCCCTCCACCAGCCAGGGCCTGTGGGCCGTGGACGGACAGCAGCGCGTGACGGCGCTCGCGGGCGTGCTGCTGCATCCGTCGTATGGCGACGAAGCCGGACGCGACGACTTCCACCTCTACTTCGACCTGGAGACGGGGGAACTGCATGCACCCCCGGAGACAGGGGCTCCGCCGCCGCACTGGCTCCCGATGAACGAGGTGCTGGACAGCGAGTCGCTGCTCCACTGGCTCAACCGCTACCCGGGCCGGGAGGCACACCCGGAGCACCTGCGCGCCGCCATCCGCCTGGGCAAGGCCATCCGTGAGTACCAGGTGCCCGCGTACGTCGTGGACACGGCGGACGAGAAGGTCCTCCGGATCATCTTCAAGCGCCTCAACACCGCGGGCCGTCCGCTCACGGATGAAGAGGTGTTCAATGCGCTGTACGTGGGCTCGCGCTCGCTCAGCCTGGAGTCGGTGACCGAAGGGCTGCGGGAGCTGGGCTTCGGGAGCATCCCGGAGTCGCTGCTGCTGCGCGCCGTGCTGGCCGTGCGCGGCCTGGACTTCACGCGGGGCTACCAGGAACAGCTCAACCAGGACGACGAGCTCACGGAGACCGTCCGCCGCACGGACCGGGCGCTCCGGGACGCCATCGTGTTCCTCAAGCGCGATGCGTTCATCCCGCACCTCAAGCTGCTGCCCGCCCCGGAGAACTCGCTGGTCCTGCTGACGCGGTTCTTCCAACTGCACCCTGAGCCGACACCTCGTTCGCGGGAGCTGTTGTCGCGTTGGGTCTGGCGCCACATCGTCTTCGGCGGCTGGGAGCTGAAGCCCCCGGAGGCCCTCCAGGTCTTCGCGGCCATCCGCTCCGACGAGGAGCGCTCCCTCCAGACGCTGCTGGCGCAGGTTCCGCCGCCGCTCATCCGTTGGTGGATGGAGACGGGCATGCCCGTCATTCCCCACTCCATCGCGCGGCCCCCGCTGGTCCTGCGCATCGCGATGCTGTCCCTCCAGCCGCGCCACCTGCTGACGGGCGCGGTGCTGGACCCCGGAGAGCTGTTGGAGCAGCAGGGCGAGGGCTTCCAGCCCATCCTTCCCGCGGGTGACCCCCGGTGGACCACGCAGCGGGTCTTTGACCGGAGGACGGTCCGGCGCCTGATGGAAGGGACCTTCAACTTCCTCTTCCATCCTCCGGTGCCGGGGCACTCCCTCTCCCAGATGCTCGAAGCGCAGCCGCCTCCGAGCGAGGACATCCTCCACAGCCATGGGCTCAGCCCGCAGGCCATGGAGTCCTTGCGGCGCAATGACGGTGCGTTCCTCCACCTGCGCCAGATGGTCCTGGAGCCCGTCCTGCGCCAGTTCATGGAGGCGCGCACGCGCTGGGACGACTCAGACCGGCCTTCGCTCCAGTCGATGATCATCGACGACGATGAGGACTGACATGGACCCCACGCTCCCTGTGTCCACCACGGGCATCCTCGACGTCCTCATTGGCGACGTGCACGTCGGCACGCTCACGCTGCTCGCGGACGAGCGCATCGAATTCAGCCTCTCCGAGGACTACCGCCAGCGCTACCCTCGCCCCGTCCTGGGCCAGTTTTTCGAGGACGACCTGTCACGCCGCCACACCAGCCGCATGCGGCTGCCACCGTTCTTCTCCAACCTCCTGCCCGAAGGCCCGCTGCGCGACCTCATCTCCGAACGCCAGCACATCGCCCGGCAGCGCGAGTTCTTCTTCATCGCCCACCTGGGCGCGGACCTCTCCGGCGCCGTCATCGTCCGCCCCGCGGGCGAGCTCGCTGGCCACGACGCGCCGCTCGCCGAAGCTCCCGCCGAACCCGTTTCGGACGGTGAGCCGCTGCGCTTCTCGCTCGCGGGCGTGCAGCTCAAGTTCTCCATGCTCCGGCGCGACCGGGGCATGACGCTGCCCATGGGCGGCCTGGGCGGAGACTGGATCGTCAAGCTCCCGGATAACCGCTACGACCGCGTGCCGGAGAACGAGCTGTCCGTGATGACGTGGGCGCGCGCCACCGGCATCGACGTGCCGGAGCTCCAGTTGCTCCCGGTCGCTGACCTGCACGGCCTCCCGGAGGGCATCACCCTGCGCGAGGACCTGGCCTACGCCATCCGCCGCTTCGACCGGCCGTCCCCCGGCCGCCGCGTGCACATGGAGGACCTGGCGCAGGTGCTGGGGCTGTACTCCGACGAGAAGTACAAGAAGTACAACTACGAGACCATCGCCAACGTGCTGCTCAAGGTCGCGGGCCTGGACGCGCTCCAGGAGTTCCTGCGGCGGTTGGTGTTCATCATCGCGTGCGGCAACGGCGACGCGCACCACAAGAACTGGTCCCTCTACTATCCGGATGGCACGCGCCCCACGCTGTCTCCCGCGTACGACTTCGTCTCCACCATCCAGTACATGCCGCAGGACCAGCTCGCGCTGAACCTGGCGAAGTCCAAGCGCTTCGAGGACGTGTCGCTCCAGAGCTTCGAACGACTGGCGCGCAAGCTGGGCCTGAGCGACGAGGACGTCCTCCCGGTGGTGAAGGGCGCCGTCGAAGTCGCGCTCGACACATGGACCACGCTGCGCGCGGACCTGCCCATGCCGGAGTTGTTCAAGCAGCGCATCGAGGAGCACTGGAAGCGCGTCCCGCTGCTCCAGGGCAACGTGAAGCGCAGCTCCGGTGAGCTGCGACAGACGGTCAACGCCTTCTTCACCCTCTACAACGAGCTGCCCCGCCTGGGCCCCGGCAGCGACGCCTGCACCCGGGAAGCGCTGCGGCGCCTGTCCCCGCTGCCGCCCTCGCCGCGTGTGCTGGATCTGGGCGCGGGTACCGGACGGCAGTCGCTGGTGCTCGCGCGGGAGCTGGGCACGCGCGTCACCGCCGTGGACCTGCACCGGCCCTATCTTGACCGGCTGGAGCGCGAGGCCCGCGAGCAGGGGCTGTCGGACGCCATCGTCACGCGCCAGGAGGACATGAGCGCGCTGTCGCTGCCGCCCGGCTCCGTCGACCTGCTCTGGTCCGAGGGCGCCATCTACCTGATGGGCTTCGAGCAGGGCCTGCGCCAGTGGCGGCCGTTGCTCGCGCCCGGTGGACAGGTGGCCGTCACCGAGTGCACCTGGCTCACCGACGTCCGTCCTCCGGAGGCGGTGCGCTTCTGGTCCGCGGGGTACCCGTCCATGGGCACCATCGCCCAGAACCGCGCCAGCGCGGAGGCCGCGGGCTTCACGGTGCTGGACACCTTCACGCTGCCCGCGTCCGCGTGGTGGGACGACTACTACACGCCGCTCCTCCAGCGCATCGACCGGCTGCGCCCCACCGCGGACGCGGCGCTGCGCGAGGTCATCGCGGCGGCGGAACAGGAAGTGAACCTGTACCGCCGCCACGGGGACAGCTACGGCTACGTCTTCTACCTGCTGCGTTCGCGCGAGGCCTGACGCCGCTTAGCGGCGGCTGTTCAGGTAGTCCGCGTGCCACGCGGCGGGCAGCACGGCCAGCACATTCGAGGCGACGGGCTGGTGCTTCTCACGCGCCAGGTCCGTCTGCATGCGCGCGTCGCCCACCAGGAAGCCGTTGGCGATGAGCGTGTGCTCCTTCGCGCCCACGTCCAGCAGCTCCGTGTCCGTGCCCAGGGTCAGGTTGTAGACCTGGCCCTTGAAGGGCACGCGCTCCACGGAGGCCAGCGTCGCCTCGCCGTTCTTCGTCAGCAGCACGTCGCCCACCGCGAGCTCGCCCGCCGTCACGACGCCGCGGGTGCGGCTGACCATGGGGTGGGTGTTGGTGACGAGCACGTCCTGGCCCTTGCCCGCCTTCAGGCGGACCATCGGCTGGGACTCGGTGCCCTTCGTCACGGTGGTGACGGTGAGGGCGCGGCCGTCCGCGTTCGACAGCACGCGGTCACCGACCTTCACGGACTCCACGGGGACGGACTTGCCGTCCGCGCGCAGCACGCGCGTGCCCGCCGCGAGGCAGCTGTTCTTGAAGTCCAGCACCGCCAGCCGGCGGAATCCCACGCGCGTCACCGGGCTGAAGCCGCCACCGGAGCGGGGGCACGTCGCGTTCACCGTGGTGAAGGCCTGCATCGCCACGTCCTGCTCGTGGGCCAGGCAGTCCGTGCCCAGGTCCATCAGCCCGTTGAAGGGAATGCTGGAGGCGTCCAGGCCCGTGCCCAGCGGCAGGCTGCCCGTGAGCACCACCGTGCCCGGCGTGGTCGCGGCGACGTTGTTCACCTTGCAGCGACCGCCCGCGCTCAGGAGGACGATGTTCACCTCGCTCTTCACCGTCGTCACGGTGCAGTTGGCCGGCAGGCCCGTCACGTACGTGCCCCGCGCCGGCAGGTACAGCTTGGCCGCGTTGAACGCGCCCGGCGTGGGCCAGTAGGCCGTCGTGTCCGGCACCCACTTCTTCGCGGTCACGGACTGCTGGGCATTCACCGCCGCCACGCCCGTGTAGCCGCCGGCGAAGGCGGTGATATTGCCCGCCGCGTCCTTCTTCGCCAGCGTGTAGTCGCAGTCCAGCGCGCCCGTCGCGGAGCCGCGCTCCAGGCAGGTGCGGATGGCGTTGCCCGGCAGGCCCGTGCCGATGAGCTCGCGCGGGTGGTCGAAGTTCAGACCCGGCGGCAGCAGCAGCACCGTGGTGTCCGCGGTGGAGTAGAAGGTCTCCATCCGGCCGCTGGCCTCGTCATAGGCCATGCCCACCGAGTCGTAATACAGGACCCGGTCCGGACCCGCGTCCAGCACCACGTTCAGCGGATCCGTCTCCAGCGTCTTGGCCAGGTAGTCCTCCGTGGCCGTCGTGGCCAGCAGCTGGAAGTCCTGGCGGTCCGGCGTCGTGGAGTACGCGTTGAAGTCCACGTAGGAGTAGTCCGCCCCGCCCGCGCAGGTGAGGTAGCCCGAGCCCTGGAACGTCGTCTCCCCGTTGCCGTGAGCAATCTCCTCCAGCGGCAGCAGGTGGCCGCACCACTCGGGGGTGGTGGTCAGCGCCTTCACGCCGGAGGCCTTCTGGGCCAGCACGTGTTCGCGCTGCCGCGAGAGGCTGGAGAACAGGCGCGGGGAGTTGGCCGGGGTGTTGCCCGCCGCCTCCAGGCGCTTCATCAGGAAGGCGTACTGATCCGCGTCGCCCAGGTCGAGCGGCATCTGGGTGCCATCCGCGTGTTGCTGCTTCCACTGCGCGTACAGCTTCGACATCTTCAGCGAGTCGTGGGCCCGGTCCTGGCGCACGGCGGCCGACGGCGCTTCGCGCGCGGGCTCGGCCGTGCAGCCGGCCATGAGGGGAGTCGAGAACACCATCGCCGTCAGGGCGAGGCGCTTCCAGCTGGGGGTAACGGGGAGCATCGGGGAACTCCGCGAACCGGACGCCTTCTCACCATGAGTATTGGCTCGGTTCACATTGAGTATGTATCCAATAGTTGCTGATGTCCCACGAAATCAGGTTGGAGCCTGTGACATCCGCGTGCCTGTGATTGTGCGGATGGGGACGACAGGGATTGAGACATCTCGGGTCACAGCTGGGCGGGGATGTAGCGCGGGAGGGTGCGAACGGAGAGGATGGAC
>NZ_RAWR01000410.1:0-2693 GCF_003986945.1 Corallococcus sp. AB018
TTCTACAACCGGAAGCGGCGCCACTCCGCCCTGGGCTACCTCAGCCCCATCGAGTTCGAGCGAGTGGCCACAACGAGTAGGCTGGCCGCGTAACCAACCTGTCTACGGAACCGGGTCACGCCCAGACCGGACGGTTACAGAGGTAGCCTTGCTTCGTCTTCTTCACGTCCAGCACGCGCACGGGCGTCTCGTCGGCCCACACCACCTCGGCGGCCGCAATGACTTGCAAGAGGTGCGACGAGAGAGGCAGGAGCACCGAAGCAGCCTCATGGAAGAGGTCCGTCAGCGTGCTGCGACTCATGGGGACGCGGCCTCTTTCAATCCGCTGCGCCAGCCGGTGCAGGGGCATGGCATCGGCGCACTTGGACGTCACCACGTGCGCAAGGAAGCCCGGGCCGTACTCGCCCCTGTCCACCACCTTCGGCGGCGCAGGCGCCGTCACCACGCCCTGGCCGCAGGCGCACGCGAGGACTTCCTGCACGTGCACCTGGCGCTCGAAGAAGGCGGGTACGTACTCGTACACCACCGTCCTTCGGCCCTCGCCCAGCGGCTTCAAGTCGTCGCTTCCGCACGCGGGACAGTGCCGGGCCTCGGGTGGTACCGGGTGCCGGACTTCGCGGCTGGGGGCCTCCTCGGCCTTGTGCGCCGCACGCTCGCGCCGTGTCCGCAGGGCCGCCTCGTCCCGCGCCGCTTTCGACGCGGGGCTCGCCGCGGCCTGGCGCAGCTCGCTGGCCACGGACGGCATCCGCTCGGTTTTGCGGCCGAAGACGTGGCGTTGCAGTGCCGCCATCTGCCCTTTGAGGGTGTCCAGCTCTCCGCCGATGCGGCCCACCTCGGCTTTGAGTTCCTCGGCTTCTTCCCGCCAGGGGCAGAAGTGGTTCTGGGGCAGCACGCGAGGCACTCTCGAATAACGGCCGGCCCCGGTGCCCCCAGTCCGTCTCAGCTGCCCGTGCGGCCAGGAGGCGTCCAGGCGGGCTGCCGCTTCACCTGGGCCACGTCGATGCCGTCCAGCAGCATCGCCAGTTGCGTGGCGTCCAGTTCCACGCACGTCGCTTCCTCCTCCACGCGCGGCAGTCGGAATCTCCCCGTCTCCAGCCGCTTGTAGAGCAGCACGAAGCCGCCCCGGCTCCACGTCAGCACCTTGATTCGGTCGCCTCGGCGCGAGACGAAGGCGAAGAGGTGCCCGGAACAGACGTCCTCGCCCCACGCCGTGCGCACCAGCGCCATGAGTCCGTCGATGGACTTGCGCATGTCCACCGGCTCCGTCGCCAGCACCACGCGCACCGACGCAGGAAGGGCAAACATCGCCGCCTCACCGCCCCAGCGCGGCGACGAGACGCGCGACGTACGCCACGTCCGTCCCCACGGCGAAGCGCACTCGCGCTCCGCTTGCCGCCACCACCTCCAGCACGGACTCGGACGCCGCGGGCGCCGTCGCCACCTGCACCGGTAACAGCCGCACCGGCTCATTCCGCGCCGTCTCGGCCCTCCGACTCCGATACACCCACGACTGCAACGTGCTCAGCCTCACGCCTCGCTGTTGCGCGAACTCCCGCTGCGTCTGCCCGCTGGCCTCGAATGCTGCCGCGACGTGCACCCACTCCGGCTTCTCCACCTGCTTCGACATGCCCAGGAGCGTCCGCTGCGTGCCGCGCCCCCGGCAATCCCTCACGGCACGTCGTTGGCCGGACGGTTACGCCCGTCCTGCGCGGTGGCCGGCTTCCTCCAGCGTTGAATCGTGCGAGGGGCCACCCCGAGCCGCTCGCAGACGGCCTCAAGCCGCACGCCCTGCTGGAGGGCCTCCTCGACGTGGGCGAGCGTTATTTCTCGTGCTTCTCGTCCGCTGCGTCGTCCTCGTCGTCCAGGTGCCGCTCGTCCCAGCCCGTCGCCTGAAGTTTTTTTTCGAGAACCAGCAGCGCCGCCGTTTCCGCCAGCGCCTTCTCCTTGCGGCGCAACTCCCGCTCCAACTCCTTCACCCGCTTCTCGGCCGCCGCCAGCCGCCTGCGCTCCTTGGCCGGCAGGGCTTCCGTCGCCGCACCCCCGAGGGCCTGCTGCCACTCCTTCAACTTCTCCTCGTGCAACCCCTCGCCGCGCAGCAGCGCCCCCAACGCTTCGCCCGTCAGCCCCTGGGCCGCCACCAGCACACGCAGCTTCTCCTCGGGCGTCCACTTCTTCGGCGCGGCGGGCACGGCGGGCTTCTTCTCCTCGGGCGGGGGCGTCATCGCCGCCAACTTATTCGCCTCGCGCAACCACTGCGACAACGTCGGCTGCGACACGCCCACTTGACGGGCCAGCGCCGCGGCGCTCACCGCGCCCGGGCCCACCATCCGCTTCACCATCTGCGTCTTGAATCCATCCGTGTACGGCACTGCGTCCTGCCTGCTCTCGCCCCCGGGGCGTGGTCATCCCGGCCGCTCAGCCGAGGCGACAACTTCCCTGACACAGGGGGAAGGGAGAGAAGTCCGTGGGCGTGGCGCGCCAACACACAGGCACGGCGTGACAGGTGGGGCACGAGGGGTGGAGGACAAGACCCGAGCGCGAGACGACGCGTGCGGGCCGTCACCATCTAAGCCATCCGGGGTAAATCTTTGCCTACCCAACGAGTGCGGGCAGAGGAGATGAGACGTCGGAAGCCTCCTGGGCGGCCCAACTGCGCCAGGAGGTGGACGGCAGCAGCGTAGAAGTCCTCCCGC
>NZ_RAWR01000411.1:0-2684 GCF_003986945.1 Corallococcus sp. AB018
CCAGGATGGTGTCCACCTGTTCTCCCGGCGCGATGACGTCCACCGTGTGCGAACTGCGCACGTGCGCCTGCTGCGCTCCGGACGGTGGGGGCGGTACGGGGGCCTCGGGCGGCCTCGCGGCCTCCGTTGGCGGCGGGGCCGGTGTCTGCTGGGCGTGCGCGACCCCTCCTCCCAGCCACAGGAGGACGGTGAGCGCCGGTGTCGAGAACCCCATCTTCATCCGCCCGTGACCTCCAGCACCACGTCGTGCTCGATGCGCTGGTCGCCCGCACGCGCCAGCGCCGTCACCAGATAACGCCCCGGCCGCTGGCCTCGCACCGCGATGGGAATCACGTTGCTGCCCGCGCTCAGGGGCTGCGTCCACTGGTAGGAGCGCAGCGGCAATTCCTCTCCGTCCGCCCAGAAGGACAGCCCCTCCGGCAGGCTCACCTGGAAGTCCGCCTGCTCCACGGCCACGTCCGCCGTGAAGTCCAACTTGATGACCGCCACCTTGCTCACCGGCACCTGCGTGCCGGGCCGCTCAAGCTCCGCCATCCCCGGGGCTTCCGTCTCCGGGACTCCAGGCGTGCCTCGCACCGCGCCCAGCACCAGGAAGGTGGCCACGCCCATGGCGATGCCCACCGCCGGCCACAGCACCGGCGCTCGGCGGCGCCAGAAGTCCCGCACCGCATCCCACCCCGACGCCGGTGTGGGAGGACCGGCCTCCACGAGCCGCCGGTGGAGCAGGGCCTGGAAGTCGGGCCCGGGCGCGTCGTCCCGCAGCGCCGCCAGACGCTCGCGCAGCGCGCGGTCCTCCCTGTCCTCGGGCTCACTCATTTCCTGCTCCTCGCAGCATGCGACGAAATGTCCTGCCCGGATGTTCCCACCGGCGCGTCATCTTCCGGGCCGGCGGGGCCCTGGCCCCCCGCCAGCAGGGCCTTCAGGTGCGCCCGGCCCCGCGACAGGCGCGACTTCACGGTGCCCACGGGCACCCCTTCGATGTCCGCCACCTCTTCATAGCTGTGGCCCTCCACGTCGAAGAGCACCACCGCCGTGCGGAACTCCGGCGGCAGCCCCCGGAGCGCCCGCCACAGCCGGTCCCGCTCCTGGGCTCGCATCATTCCTTCATCCGCGGACTCGGCGTCCGACGCCGCCTTCGTGTGCTCCTGCTCCAGCGGTTCCTCGCGGGAGCGCTCGCGGCCGGCGCGGCTGCGGGTGGCGTCATAGAACGCGTTGCGCACCACCGAATAGAGCCACGTCTGGAACGCGGACTGGAAGCGGAACGAGCGCAGGTTCTTGTAGACCTTCACCAGCGCTTCCTGCGCCAGGTCATCCACGTCCGAGTCCGACGCGGCGAAGGCCCGCGCGAAGCGGCGCACGCGCGGCAGGTGCGAGGACACGAGCATCTCAAAGGCACGCACGCTGCCGTCCTGGGCTTCGAGGATGAGTGCGCGCAGCTCGTCGTTCACGGTCGGCGGCACTCTATCCGGCCCCGGTGCACGCTCAAAAAGCCGCGGGAAAATCCCCGCCGGGAACACGGCGGAAATTCATTTCGTCTCATGGGGGCGGACGGACAGCGGCCGGGCACCGGATGACAAGGGAGCACGCACTCATGAGGCACTGGAACAGGGGCAGTCAGTGGCTGGGAGCAGTCGCGCTGGTGGTGGGCACCATGACGGTCGGTTGCGGCGGCGGGTCGCAGAGCTCGACCACGGACGCCACGTCGGATGTGTCCCAGGCGGTGGAGGCCACGTCGGACTCGAGTGACGCGGTGGAGGTGTCCAGCCTCCTGCACGGCCTGGACAAGCTGCGCCCCCAGGCCATTGAAGGCTTTCACTGTGACGAGAGCCCCGACATCACCACCGTGGAGGTGTGTGGCAAGACGCTGCCCGCCACCGTGCACCTGGAGTGGACCGACTGCGCGCCCCCCACGCGCCCCGAGGGTCCCGGCCGTGGCGGCGGCCAGCCTCCCGGTGGTGGCGGTGGTGGCGGCCAGCCTCCGGGCGGTGGTGATCAGCCTCCTCCCCCGCAGGGCGGCGAGGGCTCGCAGGTGCGTGGCCAGTCCTTCGACGGTGGAAATGGCGGCGGAAAGCCGGGCGGCAAGGGCCCCGGCGGCCCTACCAGCGGCACGGTGGACATCGTGAACGCGTACGAAGCTGCCGAGGACTGCACGGGCGCGGTGACGCAAAGCCAGACCGTCACCTTCGAGGTCTCAGGCACCAACTCCGACGGCGAGGTCTCCACCGTGAAGGGCACCACCGCCTCCACGGCGGAGCTGGTGGACGGCGCTCCGCCCCAGCGCAAGAGCACGCAGGCGGACGTGACCCGCACGCGCACGGATGCCGCTGGCACGGTGGTGCAGTCGGTGCGGCTGGAGGGCTCGCTGTCCGTCGCGTTCTCCACGGACACGCCGCCGGTGCGCACCATCGACGGCGCGTACACGGAGACCGCGCTGGATGGTTCGCAGGGCACCGTGACGTTGGCGGGCATCGTCCGGCCGTCGCGCGAGGTGTGCCCCTGGCCCACGAGCGGCACGCTCACGCGCACCACCGCGGACGGCGCCAGCCACGTGCTCACCTTCGGTCCGGAGTGCGGCGACGGCACGCTCGACGGCGCGGAGCTGAGCCTGCCCGACCGCTGCGAGCGCGGCGGCGGCCGCCACTAGCCTCACGAGGCGTCGCGGTCCGGGGGCGCACTCCCAACCC
>NZ_RAWR01000412.1:0-2641 GCF_003986945.1 Corallococcus sp. AB018
GAACCGACGTGGGGGGAGACTCGCGCGGGATGGGAAGTAGCGGGTTGGAAGGCGCGCCGCCACTCTGGCCCGCATGGCCGCAAGAAGCCACGGGCGCGGACGATTGGCTGCCTGGCGGCACGGCGTGCCATCTGGACGCGGGGCGGATTGCTTTGAGGGGGGCTCGGGCGTTACCTGCTCCACCCATGCCCTGGATCCGCCCTGCCATTGGTTGTCCTGTACCGCCCTCGGGTGGGAGTTCCGCATCCTTCCAGGCGTTGGCCCGCTGATGCGGATCCTCGTCGTCAGCCCGCATGCGGCGTCCCGTGCGCTGCTCAGCCGCTTCCTGGACTTGGAGCCGGACGTGGAGGTGTCCGCCACGGGCGAGCCCGATGACGCCTTGGCCTCCATCGCGGAGCACACGCCCGCGCTGGTGGTGGTGGACCTGCGCCGTCCGGACGAGGACCACCCGCTGTTCCTGGGGCTCTTGCGCAAGCGGCACCCGTCGCTGCCGGTCATCTCGCTGGTGCCCGGCCGGCTGCGCATCTTCGACGGCCGCTCCGAGCGCGTGCGCGAAGCCCACGGCGACACCGCGGAGGCGCTGCACCACCTGATGGGGTCGGTGCTCCAGGCCACGCGAGACCTGCTGGCCCAGCACCTGCTGCGGATGTTGCGCCCGCCGGTGGGACGGGCCTGAGCCACCGCGCGACTACAGGCGCAGCCGGTAGCCCAGGGCGGCGAGCACCGCGCCCGCGTTCACGTCGCCGGTGGTGAGGAAGTCCACCGGAGCGAAGTGGAACTTCGCCTCCAGGAAGGCGCCGCCCGGACCCAGCGGCAGCTCCGCGCCCGCGAGCGCCTGGAAGCCCAGCCCGCCGCCGCTCTCCGACGTGGTGCTGTCGAACGACTCCACCGTCGCGCGGTGCAGGTACAGGCCAGGGCCCGCGCCCACGTAGGGCGTGAGCGGACCGAGCGCGCGGGGGAAGCGGAACACGGCGGACAGCTGGATGGCCACCTCGCGCTCGGCGAGCGTGTACGGCGCTTCGATGGGCTGGCCCAGGTTGTCCATCTGGGGCCCGCGCAGCGTCCCGCTCGTGGAGGGCCGGTGGTAGTTCACCTCCAGCACCAGCGCGAGGCGCCGCTGGAGGAGGGGCGTGAGGTAGCCCACCTCGCCGCCCAGGAAGAGGTCGCCGCCGAGCGACGTGACGGGCTTGATGAAGCCCACCTTGGGCGCGATGAAGAGAGGGCCTCCGTTGTCCTTCTTGGAGGAGGGGGCGGCGGCCAGCGCCGCGGCCGCGAGCAGGGCGAGGGCGTTCATGGGGAGACGGTGAAGCCGGAGGACGCGGGGAGGGTTCCGAAGGCACCGCTGGGGTCCGCGACGATGAACCCGTAGGTGCCGGGCACGATGCCGCCGGGACACGAGGGATCCGTGACGGGCCGCGAGTCGAAGCCCGAGCAATTCGGCACGGTGGCCCGGAGCTGCGACGAGGAGACGAAGGTCACGTCGTACAGCGGGATGTTCACCGTCTGGCCGGGGTCCGTCTTCACGGGCGCGACGAGGTACACGTCGTGGGTGCCGCGCGTCGTGAAGGGCCTCGACGCGCCGGACGCGGTGTTGGTGAGGGTGATGACCGTGTCGCTCTTCGCGGGGCCGCTCGCGGGCGACACGGAGAGGGCGCCCAGCCTCGGATAGGTGATGGTGAGCGCCTGGGGACGCGTGACGGAGCAGCCCTCGGGATTGGTGAGGGTGAGCGCGTAGGTGCCTTCCGGTGTCGCGGGAGGCACTTCGGTTTCGATGCGCGTGTCGGAGACGACGGTGAGGGTGAAGAGGGGCTGATCCTCTTCGCCCTGCCGCTGAAGGACGATGAGCGGCAGCGCGTCCGAGCGGAAGCCGCTGCCTTCGATGACGAGGGGGCTGGCGGCGTTGTAGCGGAAGCCGTCGGGCGCGGTGAGGTTGGTGATTTCCGGCGGCGGCACGACGCGCAGGGCGTCCTCGAGCTCGGAGGTGCCGCCGAGGGGGTTCGTCACGGAGACCGAATAGGCGCCGGGCGGGAGCGTGTTCGACGGCGTGCTGTCGCGGGTGGGCAGGTCCATCCGCATGAGCTCGGTGCGCGCGAAGAAGAGGTGGTCCGCGGGGAGCGTGTAGTCGGTCGGGCCGCTCAGCGAGACCAGGGGCAGCTCCACGGACGGCGTGTCGGTGAGCGCGTCGCGAGGCACGGGGATGAAGCGGCTGCCGATGAGCTCCAGGCGCCATCCCGCAGTGCCGCCACCGGCGTTGCAGACGCGCGCGGGGGTGATGAGCCGCTGCCGCGGATTGATGAGGCCCTCGAGCTTCGGGGTGGTGCCTTCGGTCGATTCAGAGCAGGCGACCAGGCTGAGCAGTGCGGCGGCGACCGGAAGGCGCACGGGTTCCTCCATCATCCCGTCAACAAGGCTGTCACACGTTAGGCCGGGGCCCCGGAGGGTCAGGAGTTTTTTCCGGCTCCGAGCCCACAGCCCGGCTCGTCCTCCGGGGTCGGTTGACGCAAAGGACTGATATCTCAGGGGAATATCTCGCGAAGGAGCGTCGGCACGGCGAATGCTTAGGCACCCCGGCAGCAGGGACGGGCAGCACGGCGGGGGGACGGAGTCGGTGGGAGGGAAGCCGCACTGCTTCAGGGGGAAC
>NZ_RAWR01000413.1:0-2582 GCF_003986945.1 Corallococcus sp. AB018
GCCCGCTCCAGCTTCCGCATGTCGTATGCTGTCAGCCCCAGCTCGGCAGGGCTCCTTGCCGGTCGCATGCTCCAGAAACTGCGCATGCGACCCGGATTTGTCTCGGAACTTCTGGCGACCTACTTAGCAGGCGCGCAGGCCTTCCGCCACGGGCACCGCCGCCGGCAGCGTGACGGTGAGCAGCGTGCCGCGGCCCTCGCGACTCTCCGCGCGCAGCGTGCCGCCCAGGCCGGTGACGATGGTGTGGCTCACGGACAGGCCCAGGCCGGTGCTGTTGGGGCGCGCGGTGGCGAAGGGCTCGAAGATGTGCGCGAGCGCGTCCTGGGACAGGCCCTTGCCGGAGTCCTGCACCTCCACCACCACCTCGCCGTCCTCGCTGGTGTAGGCCGCCACGCGCAGCACGTTGTTCGCGGCGTCCTGGGTGTCCATCTGCTGCAGGCCGTTGAGCAGCAGGTTGAGGAAGAGCTGGGTGAGGCGCGCCTCGTCCGCGTCCACCGTGGGCATGTCGTGGAAGTCCCGCTCCAGCCGCGCGCGGTGCTGCAGCTCGCCGCGCAGCAGCTTGAGCGCGTTCTCCAGCACCGGCTGCACGGCCACGCGGGCGCGGTGCTCCGGCGGCTTGCGCGACAGCGTGCGCAGGTCCTGCACGATGTGCTTGAGCCGGGTGGCGCCCTCCACCGTCTCGCTCAGCGCCTCCAGCATGTCCGTCAGGTCCTCGCGCGGCACGGCCTTGCCGTCCAGCAGCGGCTGCTTCAGGCGGTCCATCTCCTCGCGGATGAACGACAGGTTCGCCAGCACGAAGGCCAGCGGGTTGTTCATCTCATGGCCCACCGCCGCCGCGAGCGAGCCCAGCGCGGACAGCCGGTCCGCCTGGAACAGCCGCGCCTCCATCTGCTTGCGCAGCGTCACGTCGCGCGCGAACACGCGCAGGCCCGGCGGGTCCCACAGCTGCGCGACCGTGAGCTCCCAGTAGCGCCCGTCCAGGTGCACCGTGGGCGCGGGCTCTCCCGGGGGCGCGCCCCGCCACGCCCAGATGACCGCCGCCTTCACCAGCGGGTGCTCGGCGCCCATCTCCACCAGGTCCTGGAACGCCGCGTGGGTGGCGGGGTTCGCGTACCGCAGCTCCCCGTCCATGCCCAGCTCCAGCAACGGCTCCGGGTGCAGCAGCGGGAACGACGCCAGCCGGTACAGCGGATCCTCCAGCGCGCGCAGGCCGCTGACGTCGCGCACCAGCAGGCCCAACCGCACGCCCGTGTCCCCGGGCGAGGGCTCGCAGGGCGTGATTTCCGCCGCGTAGACGCGCTCGTCGCCGTTCACGTTGAGCCGGTACTCCAGCCGGCCGTCGGAGCCGCCCTGGAGGACGGCCTGGAGCAGGGACATGAGGGGCTTGCTCGCGGCGGTGCCCAGGACCTCCTCCAGCATGCGCCCCTCCCCGCCGCGCATGTCGCGGCCGAAGGCACGGCCGGACGGGGACCACAGCCGCAGGCACCGGCCTTCCGCGTCCAGCTCTCCGGCCACGTACTCGGCGCCCCCCGTGGGACGCGGGCCGGACGCGGGCGCATCCAGGCCGGGAGACCGAACGAAGGTCTCCACCCGGAAGGGGCCCATGAGCATCTCCAGGCCCGCGCCGTCGGTGTTCATCCGGGTGAGGACGGAGATGAGCGCCTGCGCGTCCGCCTCCGGCATCCGCCTGGTGAGGATGAGGCCGTCGGCGAGCGTGGGGATGGTGAACAGGAACGGCGTGAGCCGCGGTGCGTCCGCGCCCAGGTACGTCGTCAGCGTGGCGCGCATCGCGTGCGCGTCCTTGTGGTTGCAGAAGAGCGCGCACAGGTCCGACTCGCCGCGCAGCACCGCGTCCAGCGCCTTGCGGTAGGTGCCCAGGAAGCGCTGCTCGGAGAAGAGCGTGTCCGGGCGCAGGCCCAGCGACTCCAGGTGGCGCACCGGCAACAGGTGCCCGCCGGTGGAGCGCGGCGCCACCCACGCCACGCGCTTGCCCGCCAGCGTCTCCAGCGTCAGCGGCTCGTCCGAGCGGCAGATGAAGGCCGCGTGGTAGTAGCAGCTGCCGGAGCGCACCGCGCGCAGCACCGCGCGCGCCTGCGGCTCGAAGGCGTTGCACTGCTCGGCGGTGCCCCAGGCCATCTCCACCCGGCCTGAAGCGAGCTCCGCCTCCAGGTGCTCGTAGGTGGGCGACATGGACATCACCACCGGGCGGCCCATCCGCTCCGACAGCGCCCGCGCGAACAGCTCCACGCGCACGTGCTCCCGTACCTCGCCGAGGGACGGATAGAGCAGGCAACGGATGGGCGCGTTCGATGCGGTCACGACGAATTCCTCCGATGAGCCCCCTCTTCCGCGCGCCCGGACTGCCGGCTCGCGAGTGCTCGCTAGTTACCTGAAAATTTCCGGCAATGCCACACTATTCTTGAATCGCTGTAATAAGTAGATTCCCCAGGTTTACCATGTTCCGACCCAGGGTCGAAAGCGACTTCCACATACCAAGGGTGAACTTTCGCTCTGAAACGGCTGGCACCGGGGCTGCACTGGGGGGGTGGGTGGACGGGTGCAACCCATGGAAGGGACGGGCG
>NZ_RAWR01000414.1:0-2574 GCF_003986945.1 Corallococcus sp. AB018
GTCCCCACCTCCCTGCCTGATGCCCTCGCAGCCGCATGGCACGCACAGTAGCGGCGCCCTTCCCGCTGTCCGTCCGTCCCGGAGGCGGCCCCTCCGGTGTCGGACAGTTCGCGCGCGTCCGCCCAGAAACCCTGTCCTCGCCCGGACGGAGGCTCATCCTCGTAAACCCTGGCATCCGGCCAGAAACGGGGGTCCGGGCCTTTCGCGCCGGTGCCTGCCCCGGTGTAGAGTCGGACCCCTTCAATGGCTGGGACGACGCTGACGCTCACCCCGGACGGGTTCCGCGGCCGGGTGCTGGGCAAGTACGAGGTGCTCTGCCGCCTGTCGACAGGCGGGATGGCGGAGATTTTCCTCGCGGCCCAGAAGGGCCTGGCCGGCTTCCGCAAGATGGTGGTGCTGAAGCAGATCCTCCCCGACATCCGCGGCGAGGAGGAGTTCGTCCGGATGTTCCTGGACGAGGCCAAGGTCACGGCCGCGTTCAACCACCCGCACATCGCCCACGTGTACGACCTGGACGTGGCGGACGGTGAGCTGTTCCTCGCCATGGAGTTCGTCCCGGGCGCCACGCTGGTGGAGGTGGCCCGCGCGTGCCGCACCGCCCATGAGCCCATCCCCATGGGCCTGAGCCTGATGGCCGTGCGCGACACGGCCGTGGCGCTCAACTACGCGCACAGCTTCACCGACCCGCTGGGCCGGCCCTCGCCCGTCGTCCACCGCGACGTCGCCGAGAAGAACATCATGGTGACGTACGAGGGCGTCACCAAGCTGCTCGACTTCGGCATCGCCAAGAGCCTGGCGCGCGCGGGCCGCACCGCCGTGGGCATGGTGAAGGGCACCAGCGGCTACATGTCCCCGGAACAGATCATGGGCGACCCGCTGGACGCCCGCAGCGACCTGTTCAGCCTGGGCGTGGTGCTGCACGAGTGCCTCACCGGCATGCGCCTCTTCTACGCGAAGAGCGCCGAAGCCATGATGAACGCCGTGCTGAGCGGCGATGTGCCTCCGCCCTCGCGCGTGAACAAGGAAGTGCCGCCGGAGCTGGACGCCATCGTCCTCAAGGCGCTCGCGAAACGGCGCGAGGACCGCTACGGCACCACGCTGGAGTTCGCCCGCGCCATCGAGCGCGCCGTGGGACAGCGCATCTGGCACCCCGAACAGAGCAGCGAGTTGATGCTGCGGCTGTTCACCGAGCGCCGCGACCAGACCCGCCTGCTGCTCATGAGCGGGCAGTCTACCGGGGACGGCACCTCCAGCGAGACGCAGGTGGCGCAGGTGCTCGCCCGGGGCGGAGAGGTCCCGGAGCCGGCCACGCTTCCGCCCGCGAGTGCGCTGCCGCAGATCTCCTCCACGCTGCCGCCTCGCGCGCCCGCGGCGCCCGCCAAGGCACCCGCTCCGGCGAAGGCGACGCCGGCTCCCGCTGCCGCCACGGGGGGCCGCCGCAACACGACGGAGGAGGTGGCGGTCCGCAAGCCCGCGGCGATGCCGCCCTCGCGCCGGGTGTCGCCTCCCACGGAGCCGCTCCGGCCGCCTCCGCCCACGAATGAGATGTCCGCGCAGCCCGAGGATTCCGAACCGGGCGTGCGCACCCAGCCAGCCCTGCCTCCGGTGATGCTGGATTCATCGCTGCGCATCACGGCGCCCGTGACGGCGTCCCCCGGTTATGCCGAGGGGGAGACCATCCTCACGCCGCTGTCGCGCATGGGCGCGCAGCCTCCCGAGGAACCGAAGGCGCGCCATGCGAAGGAGCCTCCAGCCTTCGTGCCGCCGTCCAACGAGCCCCGCGCCCGGGGTGGACGGGAGTCTGAGGAAGGCCGTGCCCGGTCTGGAGCCTCGGACGATGCACGGCAGCGCTCCGGACGTGATGCGGCCCATGGATCCGCCGAGGACTCGCGGCCCCGTCCGCCGCGTGAAGCCCTCAACGCGCCTCCCGAGGAGGCTCGGCCCAAACCGCCGCGTGAAGCCTTCAGCGCGTCCGGTGAGGATGCGCGGTCCCGCTCCGCGCGAGATGCGGCGAATGGGTCCGCTGAGGATTCCCGTCCCCGCCCTCCTCGTGATTCCGCGAATGCATCCGCCGACGATGCACGCGCCCGGTCGGGCCGCGATGCTTCGAACGGATCCGCGGACGATGCACGTGCCCGGTCGGGCCGCGATGCTTCGAACGGATCCGCGGACGATGCACGCGCCCGGTCGGGCCGCGATGCTTCGAACGGATCCGCCGACGATGCACGCGCCCGGTCTGGCCGCGATGCTTCGAATGGATCCGAGGATGCGCGCGGGCGTTCTGCCCGTGACTCCGCGCATGGGACTGCCGATGATGCGCGTGCCCGGTCTGGCCGCGATGCTTCGCACAACGGCGCGGAAGACTCCCGTCCCCGCCCTCCTCGTGACGCCTCGAACACCAGCTCCGAGGACTCCCGTCCCCGGCCCTCACGGTCCGCCACACAGGACAGCCTCCGCGTCACCCAGCCCCACACCGCGCCGCAGGCCCTGCTGAACGACAGCGAGACGGCCATCTCCCGCGTGCCGTCCAAGCCTCCCGAAGAGGCCCCCGAGAAGACGCCCGCGGTCCGCCGC
>NZ_RAWR01000415.1:0-2520 GCF_003986945.1 Corallococcus sp. AB018
CTCTACCACCCCCTGCCCGGCACCTTCGTGCGCCGGGACGCCCAGGGGCACCCCCTCCAGAACGACGACCCCCGCGACCGCCATGGCAGCGACCGCCGGCTGGGCGGCCGCATGTTCTGGAACGTGCTCCACACCTTCCGGGCCGGAGAGGACACGGAGGACTCCGCCGTCACCCAGGCCCAGTGGGACCGCATGATTTTCGGGGCGGTGCTGGCCATGGTGGGCCTGGCCCTGGCGGCCATCGCGCTCGTCAGCTCCCTCTAGGAGCGACGGGGCGCGTCGAAAGCCTTGGGGTTGGCGCGGCTTGTGCTACGGTGCCGCGCACTTGGCCACCGACGACCTCACACTCGTCAAGCGCGTCCGCAGCGGGGACCAGCGCGCCTTCAAGCTCCTCGTCGAGCGTTACCAGCGCAAGGTGTATGCCGTCGCGCTCGGAATGCTGAAGGACAAGGAGGAGGCGATGGACGTCTCTCAGGAGGCGTTCGTCAAGGTCTACAAGTACCTGGACCACTTCAAGGGCGACGCGTCCTTCTACACGTGGCTCTACCGCATCACGTCCAACATCTGCATCGACGTGCTGCGCAAGCGCCGCGGCGGCGGCGAGGCCGTGGAGTTCGACGAGACGCAGGAAGTGGACCTCTCCGAAGCCCGCATCGGCGCGCTCGGCAGCCGCCTGGGGACCAATCCCCAGAAGAGCGCCCTGCGCAAGGAGCTGGCGGAGAAGATCCAGGAGGCCCTGGCCACGGTGCCGGAGAAGCACCGCGCCATCCTCCTGCTGCGCGAAATCGAGGGAATGTCCTACGAGGACCTGGCCCGCACGCTGGACATCCCCAAGGGCACGGTGATGAGCCGGCTCTTCCACGCGCGCGCCAAGGTGCAGAAAATCCTGGGGGATTATCTGGAGCTGGACGAAGCCAAGAGCGGAGTGGGCAACGAATGAGGATGCCAGAAAGGCCTCCTCGAATATCCGTGGGGCCCGTCGCGTCCCACCGACGAATTCCCACCAGCCCGCAGGGTGAAGAGTATGGCCGGAAATCCCGCGTGTGAGCGTTTCGTACCGCTCCTGTCTCCCTACATCGACGGTGAAGTCGCTCCTGGGGAGCGCGTCAACGTGGAGCGGCACCTGGCCGCCTGCCGGGATTGCACGGGCCGCGCGGCGGACCTGCGCGCCGAGTCCGGGTTGCTCCGGGTCGGCCTGGACATGGCGGTGGACGACGTCGACTTCAAGGACTTCGCCCAGAAGGTCATGGCCCGGGTGACGCCGGAGAAGCCGCCCCTCATCGAGCGGATGCGGCTGGCCCTGTCGGAGATGTTCCTCTACCAGCGCACGGCGATGATTTCGTCGCTGGCCACCGCCGCGGTGGTGATGCTGGTGGCCCTGCCGCTGGTGCTGCGCGACAACGCGCCGGAGGGCTACGCCGCCGAGCGCATGACGGTGAAGTCCATCCAGTCCTACCAGGGCGCCCGCGTGGCCCCGGTGGTGATGGAGACGGAGGGCGGCGGCTCCATCATCTGGATGGTGGACGAGCAGGAGCAGGCCCCGGAGCCCGTGAAGGAGAAGAAGCCGGGCGCGGTGGAGTCCCAGGATTCGAGCGTGGAGCAGGATGGCCAGGGAGGACAGCCGACGCCGGCTCCGTCCGTCCCGCCCCGGCCCACCGGAGGAGCGCTATGACGAAGCCGACGTGGGCGGTGCTGGCTCTGCTGTTCGCCGTGGGTCTGGTGATGGGGCCGGCGGTCGCCTCCGCCCAGGAGCAGAAGGTGAAGGTGCAGGTGGAGGTGGTGCTGGCCTCCAACAAGGGCACCGCGGTGGAGCCGCCCGAGCTCAACAAGATGAAGGAGGCGTTCCAGAAGCAGAACTTCAGCTTCACCTCCTTCAAGCGCATGTCGCTGGACACCGTGGAGGTGGGCGCCCAGAAGCCCACGGAAGTGAAGCTCCCCAACGGGACGAACGCGTCGCTCCAGCTGCTGGGCATGAAGGACGGCAGCGCCACGCTGCGCGTCATCATCCCGAACCAGTCCTCCGTGGAGGTGGAGCTGGGCCGTCAGGGCGCCGTGTACCAGAAGGCCGGCAAGCACGTGGGTGGCGAGCTCATCCTCGTCCTGGTGCCGCCGTCGAAGTAGCTGTGTAAGTCGTGACGGATGCGCGCCGCCCTCGAGGCAGGCGCCGTCCGCGGAATCCCCACCCTGACGCCTGGATGGCCCCCTTCTCCCCGGGCGGCCCCGCGTCAGGGCCCACCATCCCTGAAGCTTCCCAGGTCCTCGCACATCCACCCCTGCGTGGACGGTGTGCTGTCCCAGCGTCGGACAGCTCCGTCCCCCGCCTGACGTGCGCCGGGGTGCGCATGGCACCGGAGGGCAGGAAAGAGGGCGGATCTACCTGGAGCCGGGCTGAAAGAAAGTCAGTCCTGCCCTGCGAGGCAGGGGTGCTCCAGGGTTTCTTCCCTCGGAAAACGCTGGGTTGAGCGACGGCACGGCAGTTGCTCTTGGGTCTGAGGGCAGGACGTGCGGGACGGCTGTCTC
>NZ_RAWR01000416.1:0-2451 GCF_003986945.1 Corallococcus sp. AB018
GGCGGGGGACAGCGGCTCGGAGCCGTCCACGGGGAGGGGCCCCGCGGCGCGGGCGGCGGCGAGCAGACGGAGCGCGGCGTCCTCGGCGGCGTCCTCCGCGGCCAGCTCCGTCATCCTCGCGGCCTTCTGGCGCATCCGGCGCGCGAAGGCGGCCACGCACAGCACGGAGGCGGTGAGCCACAGGAGCGCGGAGCTGGTGGTGAGCGGCAGCCAGCCGTAGCGGGCCGCGAGCCCCTCGCGCCAGTCCTGCTCCTCCAGCAGCAGCGACGTGCGGAAGGCCTTGCCGAAGGCCTGCTCGAAGGGCTCACCCGCGCGCACGCCGTCCACCAGCAGGCCCATGGCGTGCGAGCCGTGCTTGCCGGTGAGGAAGGCCACGAAGGCGGCGCTCTGCGCGTAGGCGATTTCGACATCCGCGGGCACGTCCGGCCACTCGTCGGACAGGTCCTCGAAGTGGAAGACGCGCTCCTGAGTCACCGCGCGGAAGAGGGCGCTGTAGTGGGCGACGGAGTAGCGCTCGTCGGTGAGGTTCTGCGCCACGCCCTCCTGGAACCAGCGCGGCCAGTCCTTCGCCAGCTGGCCCAGCGCCACGTGCGCCAGCTCGTGCCGCAGCGTGGTGGGCCCCTCCGTGTCGCTCAGGCTGAGCGCGTCCAGCAGGATGATTTGATGCCCGGGGTAGGCGAGCGCCACGGCCCAGCCCGGAGGCTTGCCACCGGGGAGCGCCAGCGCTTCGAATTCCTGGCGGCCCACGCCCAGGCGGATTTCGGTGGTGCCCGGCCAGTCGCGTCCCAGCATCGCGCCGAAGGTGTCCCGCACGCCTTCAATCTGTCCGGCCAGCGCACGGGCCGCGCCCGCCGCCTTCGCGGTGTGCAGGATGACGAAGCGCTGCGTCTTCAGCTCGCCCGCGACGATGGCGGGGCGGGCGTGGGGCACGAGCGCGGCGTCCGTGACGACGGCCTCCGTGGCGTGGATGCCCCGCGGACCTTCGTCCTGCGCGAACACGCCCGGCGAGGCCAGCAGCATCATCAGGAAGGCGAACAGGCGGAGCATGCGTGGCCTCACGGTCCACCAGAGATAACAGCCTCGGCCGCCGCCGCATCAACCCCTTCCACCCTCAATCGCTTACGGCGCGACGTGTCACCCGCCACGAGTGTCACCTGACGACGCGGCACGCCCAGTGTTTTGGCGATGAATTCCACCAGGGCCGCATTCGCTTCACCATCCACGGGCGGCGCGGCGAGTTGAATCTTCAGCTGGCCGTCATGCTCGCCCACCACCTTGGTGCGGGACGCGCGCGGCTGGACGAGCACCGTCAGCTCCACCCCTGTCTGCACTGCTTTGAGCCAGGGGGCGGGCATGCGGGCAACGCTAGTCGTTGGAGGTGGCCTTCTTCTGCGACAGGAACGCGACGTTGTCCTCCACGCGCGCGTAGTCGCGGTCCGCGAAGGTGGGCGCGGCGAACGTCTCCAGCAGCTTGCGGTGGGCCTCCACCACGGAGCGCACCTGCGACTCGAACTGGGTGCGCTGGCGCTTGAGCTCGTTGATGTCCTCCACCACCTGCACCAGCCTCTGGTGCGCGCCGTGGACGATCTTCTCCGCCTGGTGCTCCGCGTCCGCGATGATGATCTCCGCTTCCTTCTTCGCGGCGTCCTTCAGGTCCTCGCTGATGCGCTGGGCGGTGACCATCGTCTCCTGGAGGGTGCGCTCGCGCTCCTGATGCTGCTCGAGCCGCGCCTGCGTGCGCTTCAGCTCCTCCTTGAGCGCGATGTTCTCCTTCACCACCTCCTCGAACTCGCCGGCGATCAGCTCCAGGTACGCGCCCACTTCGGGACGCGCGAAGCCGCGCATCACCGTCTCGAAGCGCTTCTGCCGGATGTCGAGGGGGGTGATCTTCATGCGCCCCAGTCTAACCCATACACGCGCGCACTCCAGGAATCGGCCCGGCGGGGCAGAGGGGCGTCAGGGCTGGAGAGCAGACAGGCAGGCGTGTTTCAGGGCGCGGCGGCCGGGGCGGCTTCCCACTGCGACGCCACCGAGCGCGCGGCGTTCTGCACCGCGTAGCCCACGCGGCTGTCCGCGGCCACGTCCTGCACCACCCGGCGGGCGGTGGGGGTGCGTTGATACAGAAGACCTCCCAGCGCTTGAATCTTGAGCGCGTCCGGCAGGCGCGGGTGGCGCACGACGTTGCCCAGGATCTCTTCGGCGCGGCGGTGCTGGAAGAGGGCCACCGCGCGCAACGCGGCCTGCTGGATGCGCGGGTTCGGGTCCCAGATGAACGCGGCCAGCGGGTCCAGGGCGCGCGGGTCGCCCAGGAGCGACAGGTCCTCGATGGCGAGCGTGCGGATCTCCTCCGGCGCGGGCTCCGCCGCCCACAGCAGGCCCCTCAGGAGCGGCTGGTCCGCGGCGCCGGAGGTTCCGGTATCCACCGGGGGGCGGGCGGGGGCGACGCGCTCC
>NZ_RAWR01000417.1:0-2406 GCF_003986945.1 Corallococcus sp. AB018
GTAACCGTCCGGCCAACGACGTGCCGTGAGGGATTGCCGGGGTAGCGGCGCGCGGCGGACGCTGCCGGGCATGGCGAAGCAGGTGGAGAAGCCGGAGTGGGCGCGCGTCGCGGAAGCGTTCGAGGCGAGCGGGCAGACGCAGCGGGAGTTCGCGTTGGCGCGGGGCGTGCGGCTGAGCACGTTGCAGTCGTGGGTATACCGAGCACGACGGAGCGCGCCGTCGCGAGTCGAGCCGGTGAGACTCTTGCCGGTGCAGGTGGCGAGCGCCCCCGATGCGACGGAGTCCCTGCTGGAGGTGGTGGCCGCGAGCGGGGCGCGGGTGCGATTCGCGGTGGGCACTGACGTGGCGTACGTCGCGAGTCTCGTCGCGGCGCTGGGGCGGTGAGAGGGTGTTCGCGCTGCCTGCCTCGGTGCGCGTGGTGCTGGCGGTGGAGCCGGTGGACATGCGCAAGTCCATCGACGGCCTCATGGCCCTGGTGCGGAGCGCGTGGGGAGAGGACGTCTACTCGGGTCACCTCTTCGCCTTCGTCTCCAGGCGGGGCGACCGCATCAAGGTGCTGACGTGGAGTCGGGGCGGCTTCGTGCTTCTGTACAAGCGGCTGGAGACGGGCCGCTTCCGGCTGCCGCCGGTGGACGCGGGCGCGCAGGCGGTGACGCTGGACGCCACGCAGTTGGCCATGCTGCTGGACGGCATCGACGTGGCCCAGGTGAGTCGCCAGCCCGCCTGGACGCCTCCCGGGCGCACGGGCACCTGACGCGCCTGGCCCGGGACGCGGCGCGGCGCGGGCGTGTTGAGGCAGGGTGCCCCGTGAGTTGCCCCAAGACCACTTCTGCCCCTGGCGCGAGGAGGCCGAGGAGCTCAAGGCCGAGGTGAGCCGCATCGGCGGGGAGGTGGACGCCCTCAAGGGGCAGCTTGCGGCCCTGCAGCGCCACGTCTTCGGCCGTAGGGCGGAGAAGCTGCCGACGGTGGCGACAGAGCTGCGCGGGGCCGCGGACTCGATGGCGGCCCGGGCCGAGGCCGCGAAACAGAAGCGCCAGGAGCGGGCCGCCCGCAAGGCCGAGGAGGCCCCGGCGCGGGAGATTCGCCACGCGGTGCCTGCCGAGGAGCGCCACTGCCCGGCGTGCGGCAGCGAGGACTTGAAGCCCCTGGGCCCCGGCCGCACCTCGGTGGTGTACGAGTACGTGCCGGCCCGCTTCGAGAAGCAGGTGCACGTGCAGGAAGTCCTCTCGTGCGCGTGCGGCCGGGGCGTCGTCACCGCCCCGCCTCCGGCCCGGGTGGTGGACCGGGGCGAGTACGGCCCCGGCTTCCTGGCCCACGTCGTGGTTTCCAAGTGCGCCGACGCGATGCCACTGCACCGGCTGGCCCAGCGGATGGAGCGCGGTGGGGTGCCCATGAGTCGCAGCACCCTGACGGACCTCTTCCACCAGGCCGCCTCGGTGCTGCTGCCTCTGTCCCAGCACCTCTTGCAAGTCATTGCCGCCGCCGAGGTGGTGTGGGCCGACGAGACGCCGCTGCGCGTGCTGGACGTGAAGAAGACGCGCCAGGGCTATCTTTGGACTTTCCTCACCCAGACGCCCGCGGGCGAGTGGCTGCTGGGCTACCGCTTCAGCCTGGGCCGGGCCAGCACGACGCCGAAGGAAGTCCTGGGCGGCACCCGGGGCGCCCTCGTGGTGGATGCCTATACGGGCTACAATGCGGTGACGCTGCCCGAGGGGCGCGTCCGCGTGGGCTGCTGGGCCCACGTCAGACGCCGCTTCTTCGAGGCGCTCCCCACCGCGCCCGAGGCCCGCGAGGCCCTGGACTTCATCCTCGCCCTCTACCGCGTGGAGGCGCTGGCCCGCGACGCGGCCGTCGTGAGCACGGACGCACACCGCGAGCTGCGTCAGCAGCGGAGTCTCCCCGTCCTCTGGGCGCTGCGTGCGTGGATGGAATCGCAGACTCCGCGCCACCTGCCCAAGGGCCCCATGGGCCAGGCCCTCTCCTACGCCCTGAAGCAATGGGATGCCCTGACGCGATTCTCTTCCGACGCGCGCCTGCCTCTGGACAACAACCGCTCGGAGGCGGCGCTGCGCAAGGCGGCCCTGGGCCGGAAGAATTTCCTCTTCGTCGGCCACGAGGCCGCGGGGGAGAATCTCGCCGGCCTCTACGCCCTTGTCGCCACCTGCGAGGCCAACCAAGTCAATCCCGAGGAGTACCTGGCTGACGTGCTGCTGCGTGTGCAGACGCATCCCCACTCGTGCATCGGTGAGCTGCTACCCCACGAGTGGAAGCGGCGACGCACCGCCGACCCGCCCGAGTCGCCCCTCCAGCTCAGTCCCTGAACAACTCGCTCCTCGCGGCGCCCGCCGAGCACGGCCGGGGCCTGTCTTCAAGCGTCCCGGCACGACGTCCACCGGACGGTTACG
>NZ_RAWR01000418.1:0-2382 GCF_003986945.1 Corallococcus sp. AB018
GTAACCGTCCGGCCAGTGACGTGCCGGGACGCTTGAAGACAGGCCCCGACCGTGCTCGGCGAGCGCCGCGAGGAGTGAGCTGTTCAGGGACTGGGCTGGAGGGGTGACTCGGGCGGGTCGGCGGTGCGTCGCAGTCTCCACTCGTGGGGCAGCAGCTCCCCGATGCGCGAGTGCGGGTGCGTCTGGACGCGAAGCAGCACGTCGGCCAGGTACTCCTCGGGATTGACCTGGTTGGCCTCGCAGGTGGCGACCAGGGCGTAGAGGCCGGCGAGATTCTCCCCCGCGGCCTCGTGGCCGACGAAGAGGAAGTTCTTCCGGCCCAGGGCCGCCTTGCGCAGCGCCGCCTCGGAGCGGTTGTTGTCCAGGGGCAGGCGCGCGTCGGAGACGAAGCGCGTCAGGGCGTCCCACTGCTTCAGGGCGTAGGAGAGGGCCTGGCCCATGGGGCCCTTGGGCAGGTGGCGCGGGGCCTGCGAGTCCATCCACGCGCGCAGCGCCGTGAGGACGGGGAGGCTCTGCTGCTGGCGCAGCTCGCGGTGCGCGTCGGTGCGCACGACGGCCGCGTCGCGAGCCAGGGCTTCCACGCGGTAGAGGGCGAGGATGAAGTCCAGGGCCTGGCGGGCTTCGGGCGCGGTGGGGAGCGCCTCGAAGAATCGCCGTCGCACGTGGGCCCAGCAGCCCACCCGCACGCGGCCCTCGGGCAGTGTCACCGCGTTGTAGCCCGTATAGGCATCCACCACGAGGGCGCCCCGGGTGCCGCCCAGGACTTCCTTCGGCGTCGTGCTGGCCCGGCCCAGGCTGAAGCGGTAGCCCAGCAGCCACTCCCCCGCGGGCGTCTGGGTGAGGAAAGTCCAGAGGTAGCCCTGGCGCGTCTTCTTCACGTCCAGCACGCGCACGGGCGTCTCGTCGGCCCACACCACCTCGGCGGCGGCAATGACTTGCAAGAGGTGCTGGGACAGAGGCAGCAGCACCGAGGCGGCCTGGTGGAAGAGGTCCGTCAGGGTGCTGCGACTCATGGGCACCCCACCGCGCTCAATCCGCTGGGCCAGCCGGTGCAGGGGCATCGCGTCGGCGCACTTGGAAACCACAACGTGCGCAAGGAAGCCCGGGCCGTACTCGCCCTTGTCCACCACCTTCGGCGGCGCGGGGGCCGTCACCACGCCCTGGCCGCACGCGCACGAGAGGACTTGCTGCACGTGCACCTGCCGCTCGAAGAAGGCGGGCACGTACTCGTACACCACCGTCCTTCGCCCCTCGCCCAGCGGCTTCAACTCCTCACTGCCGCACGCCGGGCAGTGCCTCGACTCGGGCGGCACCGCGTGCCGCACTTCGCGCGTCGGGGCCTCCTCGGCCTTCCGTGCGGCCCGCGCCCGGCGCTTCTCCAGGGCGGCCTTGGCCCGCGCCGCTTCGTCCTGGGGACTCGGGGCCGTCTGCCTCAATTCCTCGGCGACGGGCGGCAGCTTCTCGGCTTTGCGACCGAAGACACGCCGCTCCAGCGCGGCCATCTTCGACTCCAGCGACGTCATCCGCTCGCGGAGCTCCTCGGCTTCCTCCCGCCAGGGGCAGAAATGGTCCAGTGGAAGCTCGCGCGGCACCTGGAGCCCATACCGCGCTGCCCGCCCCCGCGCTCGCGCCGGGCCCTCAGGAGGCCGCGCGCCCGGGCGGTGACCAGGCCGGCGGGCGTCGCACGTCCGCCACGTCGATGCCGTCCAGCAGCATCGCCAACTGCGTGGCGTCCAGCGTCACCGCCTTCGCCTCCGCCTCCACGCGCGGCAGCCGGAAGCGGCCCGTCTCCAGCCGCTTGTACAGCAGCACGAAGCCGCCCCGGCTCCACGTCAGCACCTTGACTCTGTCGCCCTTGCGCGAGACGAAGGCGAAGAGGTGCCCCGAGTAGACGTCCTCGCCCCACTCGGCGCGCACCAAGGCCATGAGGCCATCAATCGACTTGCGCATGTCCACCGGCTCCACGGCCAGCACCACGCGCACCGAAGCCGGAAGCGCGAACACCCTCTCACCGTCCCAGCGCGGCGACGAGCCGGGCCACGTACGCCACGTCGGTGCCCACCGCGAATCGCACCCGCGCTCCGCTCGCGGCGACCACCTCCATCCCCGACTCCATCGCCGCGGGCGTCGTCGCCACCTGCACCGGCAAGAGTCTCACGGCTTCCGCTCGCGACGGCGCGGCCCGTCGTGCCCGGTACACCCACGACTGCAACGTGCTCAGCCGCACGCCCCGCGCCAACGCGAACTCCCGCTGCGTCTGCCCGCTGGCCTCGAAGGCTTCCGCGATGCGCGCCCACTCCGGCTTCTCCACCTGCTTCGCCATGCCCGGAAGCGTCCGCCGCGAACCGCTCCCCCGGCAATCCCTCACGGCACATCGTTGGC
>NZ_RAWR01000419.1:0-2364 GCF_003986945.1 Corallococcus sp. AB018
GGCACAGGATGCCCCGCCCCCGCGCGAACATCACGATGTCCCACAGCGACAGGAAGTACCCCGCGAAGTCCAGCGCCGCGATGAGCCGCAGCTCGTGGTCGATCTGCTTCGTCACCGCCGGAGGCACGCCCCCCGGATAGCGCGTGCGCAGGCCTGCCTCCGTGAGCACCCGCAGGTGCGCGTCCGCCGTGCGGCCTTCTGGCAGGTCCTCCTCCGGGAAGCGGTAGTGCAGCGCGTCCAGGGACGCCTCGCAGCGCGACGCCAGCTCCACCGTGCGCGCCAGCGCCTCCGGCCGATCCGCGAACAGCCGGGCCATGTCCCCAGGGGACTTCAACGTCCGCTCGGCGTTCGGGAACAGCCGCGTGCCCGCCTGATCCACCGTCACCCCGTGGCGGATGGACGTGAGCACGTCCTGGAGCACCTGCCGGTCGCGGTGGTGCGTGTGCACGTCGTTGTGGACCACCAGCGGCACGCCCAGCGCGCGGGCCAGCGCTTCCGCTCGCGCCTCCCGGGCCGCGTCTCCCGCTGACAGCGAGCGGCTCAGGCCCACGTGGAAGCTCCCGGGAAACGCCTCCGCCAGAGGGGCTACCGCCTCCAGCGACGCGGGCCCCGGGAGCAGCGCGAGCAGCCCCGACGCGTGCTCCGCCACCTTGCGCCAGGGCACGCCCGCCTCGCCTTTGGGGTGCGTCATCCGGCCGTGGGACACCAGCCGGCACAGGTTCGAGTACCCGGTCGCGTCCCTCGCGTACACCACCACCGGAGGGCCGTCCTCCAGCGTCAGCTCCGCGGCGAGGAGCAGCTTCACGCCGTGCTCCTTCGCCGCGTGGTGCGCCTTCACCACGCCGTAGAGCCCATCCCTGTCCGTCAGCGCCAGCGCGGACAGCCCCAGCCGGGCCGCGGTGGCCACCAACTCCTCCGGATGGGAGGCGCCGTGCAGGAAGGAGAAGTGGGACCGGCACACCAACTCGGCGTAGCTCACGCCTGATCAGGATACTGAGCAGACGTTCAGGCGCTAGATTGGATCTCCGTTTCGCGAGCGGGCGACTTCATGGGTTGTGCCAGGCCCGGGCCCGGCTCAGTACGGGTCCCGGCGGGGGCACCGGGTGACGTTCAAGAAGTTGCGGATGCCCGTCAGTTCCCCCCGTAGCTGTAGTTGTAGGACTCCGTGCTGGAATAGGAGCAGACGCAGCTTTCGAAACCCACCTGCACCGTGCGCGTGTTGTCGCTCCAGTGGGGTGCGTACCACTGCAAGGTCCCGTTGCAGGGATAGGCCAGTTGGCTTCGCGTCCCGGACTCCTCGGGGGCTTCCGCCTCTTCCTTCGGCAAGCAATGGCAAATCAAACGCAAACCCTGTCGCCATCATTTGCCACTTGAGGCGGAATGCGCGGATTCGACTGTCTTCCGCATGGCAATCCAATCTCATGGAGTCTGGCTTGTTATTGAAAGGCGGAAGGATTTCCCGCAGGGTGGCGGCCTCCCCTCCCCTGGAGACACGACATGAACCAGCGTTCGAAGCTGCTGCTCGCCGCCGCAAGCATGCTCCTCCTTCCGCTGACCGCCAGCGCGCGGCCGCCCGAATGTGACAACCAGTGCAGCCCCACCCGGTCCTGTACCCTGCTGTGCACCATGGGCAGTTCGGTCATCACCTGCGGCGAATTCGGCGTCTGCAGTGGCGCCCTTCCGGTGCAGCCGTCCGAACCGCAGGCCTCCGCGCAACAGCCCGCGCCCGCCCAGGCCGACGACACGGAAGCCGTCTGCCGCGCCCCCGACGATCAGGCTCAGGGCTGACAGCTGTCGCGGTCCCTCCTCCTGGAGCGGTGTCTCCACCGACTCCAGGAACGGGGTTTGATTTGCCATTGGGTTCCGGGCGAGCATGCGCCGCGCTGTCTTCGTCTCACCGACAGCCTTCAGCCGCAGTGGTGCTACTCGTTCCCGAGGTGCCTCATGACGCTGCTTCGCCGATCCCTGCTCCTGGTCCCCGCCCTCCTCCTCGCGCCGCTGACCGCCAGCGCCCGTCCGCCGGATTGCACCAACACCTACTGTGAACAGGAGTCGTGCGCCGCCCTCTGTCTGGAGGCCGGACACATCATCACCTGTGGTGATTACGGCGTCTGCATCGGCTCGCCGGTGGCGCAGCCCTCCGAGCCACAGGCCTCCGTGCAGCCCGTGGACACCGACGACGCGCCGGAGGCGGTCTGCCGCGAGCCCGCGACCCAGAGCTAGGTCGTGTCCGCGAACTAGGGGGTGTCCCTAAACGAGAGAAGATGAACTGCGGCCGAGGGTAGCAGTCGTGCCCTCGGCCGAGCATCAGCAGGTGGGGTTGCACTGAAGCGGGGCCATTGCCTACCCCAGGGGATGCACCGA
>NZ_RAWR01000041.1:0-50000 GCF_003986945.1 Corallococcus sp. AB018
GCACCGCCGACCCGCCCGAGTCACCCCTCCAGCCCAGTCCCTGAACAGCTCACTCCTCGCGGCGCTCGCCGAGCACGGTCGGGGCCTGTCTTCAAGCGTCCCGGCACGTCACTGGCCGGACGGTTACTCGCACCGGGCGGAAGGCGCACCGCATGCTGGGCCCGCTTCAATGCCAGCGCCGCGAGGTCCGGGTGCCGCTTCGCCTTCACGCGCAGCCGGACGTCCAGGAACAGGGTGTCGTACTCCTTGGCCTTCTTGCGACGCCGGGGCCCGTTGGGCCCGCGGTCGCTGATCTTGTTCCTGCGGCGCTCCACCGCGCTCAGCCTCAGGTGCGCGCCATCCGCCGCCGGGTCTCCAGCGTGAGCCACGGATCCAGCACATCCGACGATGTCTTCGAAAGGAGCTTCAGGTCATAGAAGCTGGAACCGGGGCCCTCCGGACGAGGGTCGGGACGAAACCGCAGGCGCACGGGCGTGTGGGGGACGAGGTCCTCCTTGAGACGCAGGAGCACCCGGCGGACCAGCTCCGGCCGGCGGTCCAGCGCATCGCCAGGATGGCCCTCCGCGTGGAAGCGTCTGGGAAGCAGACTGCGAAACCACAGCACCGCCCCCAGACAGAACGCCAGGACTCCCGCCACGATGGACAGGGGGCCGTCGAAGGTGCCGGCCACCCACAGGAACAGGAGGAAGACGCCGATCCTCGCCAGGGAGCCCAGCCGGTGCCCCACGCGGCTCCGGAAGCGGCGGGCCTTCTGGGTCGGCGGGAGCGCCGCCAGGGCATCCAACACACCTGGCAGGGGAGCCTCGATCTCCAGGGCCTGTGACTTCGGATTGATGCCTTCAACGGATGCCACGCGGCCCCTCTTTCCAGCATGGGCGTGTTCGGGTGCGGGCATATTAGCCGATATCCCAATCGTCCCAGGAGCCCGCCCCTTCCTGGATGAGGCCGGAGCCCGATTGGACACCCGTCGAGATGGAGACGCGCGACGCATCGGCCTGCTCTCGGGAGTGCTTGTGAGCGGCGGAATTATCGGCTCGGACATCTTCCTCAACGCCGCCATCGTTGCGCAGCGCGTGCACATGTCCGCGCTCACCCTGGTCGTGGCTGCTCGGCGGCGGCGTGGTGCTCAGCGGCGCCTTCATGTACGGACCGGTATATTCGCGGCATCCACTCCTCCTCGGAATCTGCTTCACCGCAGCCTGGCGCGCCATGTTCGCATCCACCGCGCCTGCATGAAGGAGTTTAACTCAACAGTCAGTCGTCCTCTTCAAGGAGGTGGTGGAATGGCTTTGTAATTCCCATTGCGTCGAATTTGCTAGGCGCAAATCCGGTAGCTTCGGATGCCTCGACTATCGACTTGTAGTTGTCAGGCAATCCGGCGAGCACCATGAGTGCGCGCTCCGCTTTGGCGAGAATGTCGCGCCGGAAAATTTCGAATGATTCATTTCCGACGTGGGTATTGGCAATGAAGAAACGTCTGAGTTCTGATGGGCAGTCTTTAGATAGGACGTTCTGGTAGAATTCCGTGCATTTCTCCGAGCAACGTTCCAGTCTGCCCTCACCCCACTTGAAGACATCGTACCAGTGAATAGCCGTAGAGAGGGAGAGCGACGCCCAGGTAAACGTTGCCAGAAGTACTTCGTTGACTCCATCGTTGTCAACGTCGGTTACCAGTGCTTGCTGTAGATCGTTGGAAGCAAAGCAAGCCTCCGTGAATCCTGGTCCATGAAGAATGCAGCAGGAGGATTGGCTGCCCGTTCCTCCCTCCCAGATGTTGAGGATGATTTGGACTGATTTGGCTCCGTCGAGAGTTGTAAGGCGGACACTGGTAGTCCGCCCCTCAATCGAATGGACAAGGCGTAATGAGCCCGCCTTGCCGACGAATACTCGTGTGAAAAGATTCTCTTGGTGAAAGATGTCCCCCCTGGACTCGATCACAATGAGAGCGGATTTGCCGATGCCTTCTATCGGCCCCTTGAATCCAAATAGGGCACTCCCTTCCGTGTATTCGTGCGTTTCGAGCGCGGCCTCTCTTTCGTTCATGGTCAGAGAGGCATAGCCCATGAAGTCAGAGTCTGCTTCTTCGTTCTCGGGGAGTATAGGGAACGATTCTCGAAATCGTCTATACAGATCGGGTCGAAGGTCCTTGTTCTTTGGATCGGATAGTTGCGCATGAACCCAGCGCCAGTCGCGAACCTCAAGGTGGATTGAGTGTTTGCTCTTTATCTCAGTTCTCAGTGCCCGTACCTCTCTGGCGCTAATGTCCTGATTTGAGATGAATACGATTCGTCTGCAGGCGCCCCTTGCTACAGACACTCGGGCGGCTGTTTTTCTGATTTTCTCTCTGTAGGTCTTCTGGAGGGAAATTTGAATGATGGATGCGTCGCTGGCTTGGCTTGTGCTTTCGTAGAGCTCAGCGTCAGCTCCCAGATCTGTCGGGCCGGAGCACGGCACGATTCCGGGCATGTCTGCTCGTTGTAGAAGTTGGACGCTGAGGCGTTCGAAATGCTCGGGGTCGGAGAGCGATGCGAGGAAGTGATAGAGTAGATGCGATGGCATGTATGGGGTGAAAGAACAGGTGTCGCGGCACCGAGAACATGAGGGGGCCGAAAGGAGAAACCGCAATGTACTTCACCGTTGAAGTGCGCGCTTCTGTGACCCAGTCGCCCGCCCGAGGCCGCCGAAGCCCGGCGAGCATGGGTAGGATGGAAGGCCTCTAGCGGGGGAACAGGCTGAACGAGGGCTCAAATGGCCACTGACCGACGTCGGTGGCGAGCAACCCCGCGCTCATGGTCGCCACAAAGCCTTCAGGCGCCCTATCCGCGAACTGGCTTGCGCCTACGAGTCTGCAAGCTGGACCAACCGTCGCGGCGAGACATTCCACGTGGCGGGCAGGTCCGCCTCACAGAACACGCAGACGCACCAGGCCTCCTTGACGAGGTTGATTTCGCCGCACTGCGTGCAGCGCCGGAAGACGGCTTCGTGAGTGAAGCCAGCGGAGGGGTTCAGCCCCGCCTTCGCGAAGGCCCATTCAACGGCGGTCCAGCAGGTCGTGTCCGGGCAATACCCCGTCGACTGATTCGAGACGTCCGTCACGGAGGGACCCGCGAGCCCTCGATGGAAGCGGATCTCTCCAGCCGCCAGGACTTCCTCGCCCCCCGCGCAAGCAACATGCTCGGAGCGTCGAGGCGCCAGCCGCAGGCATCCCTGGAGGTCGACGACGTACGTCGCCCCTTCGACGAGGGCGTCTGGAGTCGCCTCGAGGCACGCCTCGACGTCGCGTGGAGCCATGATGGGAAATCCCATCGGGGGCATTCGCGGCGGCGAGGCGTATCGCCTCCGGGCCGATGTAGGAATAGGCGTGCAGTTGCATTCCTGTTCCTCTACGGCCGAACGGGTGTCGGCTGACTCACATCCCCGGGATGGCCGCTCGGAACTCCTTCAGGCTCATCTCCAGGTCCCCTCGCGCCGCATCTCCAGGAGGGAGGGCACTTTCGGGCCGGGCCATGAAAGACTCCACTCCCTCCAGGACGGCACGGCAAAGCTCGTCGGACTCCACCTCGCCCAACGACGCAGTGCCGCACTGGATGGCGATGCGGCCCTTCTTCGCCCACTTGAAGCGCAGGCTGAACGACGAATCCGCACCGTCGAAGACGTGGTCCGTCGCGCCGCCCGCCACCAGCGCCTTGAGTCCGTCGAGCAGCCCCGCGAAGGAGATGGCGAGCATCATGGCCTGATCCGGCGACCTGCCCTTGGAGGTGCAGGTCCCCGCGTCGCTCGTGAACGTCATGTGCCCCAGGTCGAAGCCCGTACGGTCGGGGTCATGTGCATCGAGCCATTCAAACTCCAGTCGGAACATGTCAGGGCCTCACGGAAAGGAATGCACGATTGGCGTATCGTCGCCATCATGCCCGTCCACCGATGGCTCATCCCCATGTCCGCGGTCACGCTGATGGCCACGGCATGCACTTCGTACAGCCAAGCACCCCAACTGGAACTGGCCGCTCGGCCGGCGCGTCCGGGCCTGGAGTCCATCGGCTCCGAGACGACGACGTTGCAGGTCGGTCCCAAGGGCATGGAGGTGCCCATCCAGATCACGTGGACCCGGCTCCAGGACAAGGGTTGTGTGCGGGTGGGTGCCATCCAGGTGAAGCGGACTGGTGGCCCCGAGGGTGTCCAGGTCGAGGTCCGAATCCGGTACGGCGGCGCTGGCGACTCGTGCGTCACCGACCTGAATCCGGAGCCTGGTGCTCCGGAGGTCCGGTTCGACGAAACGGTCGTTCAATTCGCCTGGAAGGCGCGCCGAGGCATCAAGAGCTTCGAGTCATCCGGCCACCCGGTCCTGCTCCATGGAAACGGCCGGGCACAGGTGGCGGACAACGTCGTGGATTGAGGAAGGGGGCCGAGGCCCCCGGTGCCTCACTTCTCCAGGTCGCCGACGATCTTCTGGAAGGGCGACGGCTGGCCGGACAGCTTCTGGAAGAAGTTCCGGGCGTCGGTGCCTTCGTCGTAGTTCTTGAAGGCCTGGTCGTTGCTGTTCTTCCCGTCGGGCTTCAGGCCCGAGTAGTCCTGGCGGGACGGCAGGCCGTGCTCGGCGCGGATGGCGTTCTCGGACGGGGCCCAGTTGTTCTTCGTGTGCGGCGTGGGGCGCAGGCCCACGGTCTCGAACTCCTCCGTGAGGCGGAGGCGGTTGTCGACGGTGTCCTTCATGTTGGCCGAGTGCGACGGGTGCTGCTTGAAGACGTCCGCGTTGCTGTGCTTGCTCGCGGCCAGGGGGCTCACCTGGACACCGTTGGACGCGCGCCAGGCGTGGACCGACTCGTGGCCCAGGCTGTTGAAGCGCTGGCCGCCGCCGTTCTCGTTGTACTTGACGTCGCTGGCCGTGCCGGCGCCGGGCTGGCCGTCGAAGCGGTACGCCGGGCGGGTGGACGACAGGGTGCCGTCGTTGCGCGGCACGTGCGAGTTGGGCATCGCCGAGTTGCGGCCCGAGTAGATGTCCATCGCCGTCAGAGGCTTGCTCTGCGTGCCCGTGGCGCCAGGGTTCACGGCCTGGGTGCGGCCATTGATGTCGTTCAGCATCTGGTTGCCCACGGGCTTGCTCGTGAGGCGGTTGGTGGACTGGCGCACGTCCTGCGTGAAGTCCGCGAACTGCGCGCCAGACTGGCCGTTGTCACGGCGGGTCCGGATGCCCTGGAGGTTGGGATCCACCACGCCGTAGTCCGTGGGCTTGAGGTTGTTCTTGCCCGCCTGCAACTGCGCGGGCGTCGCCACCGGCTTCGGCTTCGCGGTCTCAGGCTTCGCGGGCAGGCTGTCGCTGCGGGGGCGGGAGGTGGAGGGGGAAGGGGAGCTGGAGCCGAACGACGAAGAGGGCTTGGAGAACGAAGAGGAGCGCAGCTTCATGGGAGGGCCTCGAGAGTGAGTGCAGCGACGGACCACCCCTACTGCACCCCGCGTGCCCACCGTTTCACGGCCCCGGGTTCCGCCGGCCCTTCCTGATTCCAGGGGGTTACGTCGAAGCAACAGTCCTTCCCGGAGGCGGCCCTGGTGACTGGAGTCGGAGGCCTGATGTCTCCAGACATCAGGCCCCCGGTTCACCCCGTAGACATGCCGCTGGGGCCGTAGCGCCGCGGGGAGGTGTCACCCGAGTCGCTGCTTCAGCCTACTGGCACCACGCTGGATACGACGGAGTGATGACGGTCCGCCCCGACTCCGTGATGGTCAGGATGGAACCCTCCGTGGCGCCAGTCACTGCCTTCGCCGTGGCGGTAAAGCCAGTCGTTCCGTTCAGCGTGACCTTGTAGATGAACCGGCAGCCTCCCACCCAGGACGCGTCCGGGACGGCGGCGCGGGTGCCATTCGGGCAGCCCTCCGGCATGAAGCCGATCAGCGGCAGGTTGGTGGAGTACTGGTCCCTCTCCGCGAAGTACGACTGCTCCACCACGTGGATGTAGCCCATGTTGAACCGCGCCTCCCGCAGCTGGGCCTCGCAGGTGAAGGATTGCGGCGACTGGCACTCCGCGGAGTCCACGTAGCGGCGCACCCCCTGGCGCTCCAGCCAGAAGAGGCGGCCGGAGACGGGGTGGGTGCCAATCTGGAGGGTGATGCCCGCGGACGCCGTCCCCGCCACGCCCTGCGCCACCGCCGTGAAGCCCGGCGACGGATGCGGCGTGATGCCCGTGACCTTGTAGGAGAAGTTGCACCCGGACACCCAGCCTGCTCCCGGCACGGGGGCGCGGCTGCCGTTCGGACACGCCGCGGGCGCGAAGCCGATGCTGGCGAGGTTCAGCGTGAAGACATCATACGCTCCGAAATACGAGGACTCCGCCGCGTAGATCGACCGCATCTCGCGGATGGCCTCGCATTCCACCGTGCCGCAGTCGACCGGCGTCCCCACGTCCGCCCAGGCGGTCGCGGACACTCCGGTCATTCCCAGGCACAGCACGGACAGCCACTGCTTCAGGTTCGGCTTCATGAGGCGTGAGCTCCTTTTCGGGAAAAAGTCGCGCCTTGGACACGCACGCCCTGTCACAGGTTCCGTTCGCCGGTCACATGTCAGTTCCTGTTCGAGCGGGTGGTGTTCGCGGTGTGGGAGCGGGGAGGGGACGGACCCAACCTGCGAACCTTCCGCGAGCGGTTCGCCTGACGCGACGACTTCGTGCGTGTCGTTGCTCCACTGCGCCGGCTTGTCACGATGTCTGGGAATTGACTAGAAGTCCGCCCCTATGTTCCGAAAGTCTTTGTCCCTCATGCTGCTCCTCGGCGCGCCCATCCTCTTCGGCGCGTGCTCCGACGAGCCCGCCGCCGCGCTCGTCATCGACCGGAAGTCGTTCGACTTCGGGGATGTGGAGGTGGGGAAGTTTCCCGTCGAGCAGCTCTTCACGGTGCGCAACGCTTCGCCACAAGACGTGGAGTCGGTGTCGGTGTCCGTCGAGGGCTCCGAGTTCTTCGCCATCACCTCCAACACCTGCGAGAAGTACCTGGCCGCGGGCATGGAGTGCGAAGTGCGCGTGAGGTTCGCACCCCTCCTGGGCGGCACGCACTCCGCGCGTCTCAAGGTGACAGGGGCGGACCCGGTGAGGCCGACGGAGCTCCAGGGCACTGCCTTCGTGTGGGTGGACGTGACCTCCATGCCGCCGGGCACCCGGGTCGTGGCGGGGGATGATTCCTTCACGTGTACCCAGCCGTGCAGGCACGCGGTGCGCAAGACAGAGCTGACCCTGTACGCCGGTCCGGAAGGGTTCCCGACGTGGAGCAATGCCTGCGCCAATGTGGCCCGCGGCGGCTGCCTGCTCTCCCTGAGCGCGTCGAGGTCCGTCGCCCTGGTGGCGTTCTCACCCCTCTATCAGTGGGAGGTGCCGCGCAGCTTCCCGCCCATGACCGTGGCTCCGCTGGCCGACGGCAACATCGTCGTGCAGGACGCCCTCGGGGTGACGTCGCTGGACAGGCTCGGATACGAGCGCTGGTCCGCGCCCATCAGCTCCACGTCGAAGCTCGTCGTCACCAGCGACTGGAACATCTCGGTGCTGAGCTACAACGGTACGGTGACCCAGTACGACGGCGACGGGCGGGTGCGGTGGACGTACACGCCGCCCCAGCAGTCCTCGAGCGAGGGGCACGTGGTGGCGGACGTCTTCGGTAACACCTACGTGCTGATGACGCAGGGGAGCCATGACACCGCGCTGGCGATGAAGCTCGTCGCGCTGTCGCGCGAGGGCGTCGAGCGGTGGAGCACCGTCATCAGTGAAGCGCAGCTCAACTCCCCCTTCGGCTTGGGCGTCATGGGGGACGGGAACTCCGTCTACGTGGGCGGCACCGCGTACAACCGGGGCACCAACCCACAGGACCTGGTGTTCGTGAAGCGCTTCATCCGGAAGCTCACCCCTGTTGGGGGGACGCAGTGGACGAAGGAGGGCAGCTGGGGCGCCGTGGCCTTCACCCTCTCGGGTGAGATGGTCTCGTTCATCAACAACGGCACGCCGCCGGGAGGCTTCATGGCCTCGTGGTTCGACTCCGCGGGCAACGTGCTGTGGAATACGCAGACGTCACCAGGCCAGGGGCCGGGCCAGGTCGACGCGTACGTTTTCCCCTCCAACTTCAACCTCGCTCCCAGGTTGCTCCTCGGCGGCCATGAGATGGGTCCCGGCACCAATGTCTACACCTACGGCCGGGGCTGGTTCGCCGATATGGGCGACAGTTCGAAGCTGGCTCCGGGGCCCATCACATACATCGACTCGCCGCTTGGAAATGGGGCCTGGGTCAGCACCCTGGCCTATGCGGACCTCGATCGTCATGTGGTGGTGGGCGGCGGCTTCGGCACTCTCTCGGAACCGGCGGGGGGCTTCATCCGCCTGTACGACCCCCGCACGCTCACGATGGAGCGGTGACGCCTCCGGTTCAGCTGGGACTGGGGGGCGCGGAGAGGGGCCGCGCCTGGAGGAAGTCGATGAGGAAGTCGCGGAAGGCGGACACCTTCCGCGGCACGTGTTGGGCGCGGGGGTGGAGCATGGTCAGGGACGTGGTGGACAGCGTGTAGCGCGGCATCACGCGGACCAGCTGCCCGGAGGTCACGTCCGCCAGGGCGAGGAAGGAGGGGAGCAGCGCGATGCCCGCGCCCGCCTTGGCTGCTTCACGCAGGAAGAGCATGTCGTCCGCGAGGACGTGCGCATGCTTCTCGGGCAGGCCCAGCGCTCCCAGGTGCTTGAGGCCCCGGTACGCGACGAAGTCATGGGAGGTCAGGTCCTCCGTCGCGCGCGGCACGCCCCTGCGCGCCAGGTACGAGGGCGACCGCGTGGCTGGACGGCGCGCTCAAGGAGAGGGGCCTGGGCGCGGAGCGGGTGGTGCTGCTGGGCTTCTCCCAGGGCGCCATCCTGGCCCAGTGGCTCGTGCTCCACCGTCAACCGGCGCCGCTGGCCGTGGTGTCGCTGTCCGGACGGCTCGCGGTGGATGCGCCCGCGGTCCCGGGGTCGACCTCCGTGCCCGTTCTCCTGGTGCACGGCGCGAGGGATCCGGTCATCCCCGCGCGGTTCTCCGAGGATGCAGCCCGGGAGCTCGAGGCGCGCGGTGCCCGGGTCCGCCTTCGGTTGTTCCCCACGCTCGCGCACGGCGTGGACGCGGCGGTGCTCGACGAGGTCCAGCGGTTCCTGACGGACACCCTGCCTCCTGACTGAAGTCAGACAGGGCAGGGGCAGAGCCTGGGATGGCACCGGCGTCCGGCGCTAGGCTGCCCGGCATGGATTCCCCGCCTGAAGCCGAGCTCTCCACCGACGCGCTTTTCGCCCGCACGCTCCAGGGCGGCGAAGAGGACGAGGGCGCGTGGCGGGCCATCTGGCAGCTGCACCACCGCGGTGGGGAAGAGGTCTTCCAGCGGTCCGCCGCCTGGCTCCAGTCGTCCTCGCCGAAGGAGCGGGGACGCGGCGCGAACGTCCTATCGCAGCTGGATTTCCGGCACCGCTCCCCGGAGCTCGTTGCCCGCTTCACGGACGCGCTCCTGCCGGCGCTCGCGAAGGAGCAGGACGCCGCCGTGCTGGAGGCGATGGCCGCCGCCCTGGGCCACCTGGGGGATCCCCGCGCGGTGCCAGCGCTCCTTCCCCTGAAGGACCACCCAGACGCCCACGTCCGCTTCGGCGTCGTCATGGGGCTGGCGAGCCACCGGGACGCCCAGGCGCTCCATGCGTTGATCCACCTCTCCCGCGACCCTGACGAGGTCGTGCGCGAGTGGGCCACGTTCACGCTCGGCTCCCAGGCGCGGGAGGTGGACACGCTGGAGCTGCGCGAGGCGCTGGTGGACCGGCTCTCCGAGACCCACGTCAAGATTCGCGGGGAGGCGCTCTTGGGATTGGCCTTGCGCAAGGACGCGCGCGTCCTCGAACCGCTGCGGCGCGTGCTGGAGGGGCCCGTGGTCACCACGCTGGACGTGGAGGCGGCCCAGGCGCTGGAGGACGTCTCGTTGCTCCCCCTGCTGCTGGGGCATCGGGAGGCCTTCGACGGGGAGGACGAGGACCCCGAGTTCCGCGCGGCCCTCTTCGAAGCCATCCACGCCCTGGAGTCGCTTCCCCGGTGACGGCCGTCACACTTCGCACCGTCACCGTTTCGTGACAAAGCTGACTAGCTAGAAATAATCAGAAATCGGAAAATATCCGAGCCTCCCGTTATAGGGCGCACCGCGGAACATTCCGGGTCCAATGCCGGGGTGCTCCTGCTTGTGATTGACGCCTGTATCAAAGGACTCCACACCATGATGTTCTCCCGCACCGACACCGTGCGCGCCCTTCGGGGCGCGTTGCTGTCCTCCCTGTTGCTTGCTCTGAATGCCTTCGCCGCCGACGGGGCCCCTGCCTCCCTCACGACGAGCAGCGAGGAGGCGCACTGGGGCTACGACCAGACCCTGAGCCCGGAGCACTGGGGCGAGTTGCCGGGCGACGCAACCTGCGCGCAGGGCGTGGCGCAGTCGCCCATCGCGCTGGTGACCGCGGGGGCCGCCCACCCGCGCCTGGACGTTCCCAGCTTCCACTACGCCACCAGCCGCGTGCGCATGCTCAACACGGGGCACACGGTGCAGTTCACCTACGACAGTGGCAGCACCGTCCGGGTGGGGGCCAACGAGTACAAGCTGGCGCAGTTCCACTTCCACACGCCCAGCGAGCACACGAAGGACGGCGTGGAGTACCCGCTCGAGCTGCACCTGGTGCACACGGACGCGAATGGAGCGCCCGCGCTGGTCGTCGGAGTCCTCATCGAGGAGGGCGCGGTGAACGCGGCGCTGTTCACGGCCTTCCGGCACCTGCCCCGGCACATGGGGGAGGAGAGCGTGCCCGCGGGGGCGCTCCTCAACGCGAGCGCGCTGCTGCCGCACGACAAGGCGTTCTTCCAGTACGCGGGTTCGCTGACCACGCCCCCTTGTACCCAGGGCCTCCAGTGGTACGTGATGAAGCAGCCCATCCAGATGTCCGACGCGCAGATCGCCGCGTTCGAGCGGCTGCCGCACCTCAACCCGAACAACCGCCCCCTGCAGCCGCTGAACGGGCGCACGGTCAGCGCGCACTCCGGGCGCTGAAGGCCAGGCGCTTCTGTACCGCCTCCCGCGCTGGGAGGCGGAACTTCGCACGACACATTTCGTGCCCCGGAATTAGGGTGGCCGGATGGCCACGAAGAAAAGCCCGATTCCGAAGGCGAAGAGCTTCAATGCGGGGACGCTCACCGCCGACACCGTGCGGTCCCTGTTGAAGCAGCACGCGCGCGGCACGTTCGCGAAGTCCAGCACGCCGCGCGTCGCGAAGCGATTCATCCAGGAGCGCACCGCCAGCGAGCACGCCGGAGGAGACATCCTCTACCACAAGGGACGCCTCGTCCTTGACGCGCTCACGACCCGCAAGCACCCGTGGATCGGCCTGCTCATCGTCGAGGGCGACCTGGTGGTGAAGGGCCGTTACGAGGACTCGCTCGACCCGGAGTCCGTGGTCATCGTCACGGGCTCGCTGCGCGCCGGTGACATCATCACCGAGGGCTTCCTCGAAGTGCATGGCGACCTCGTCGCCGAGCGGTCCATCCTCTTCCTCGGCAACGATGCCTGCACCGAGGTGTTCGGCGATGTCCGCGCGCCCTTCGTCTACACGCAGTACCACGCCGTCAACGTCCACGGCGGCGTGAAGGCCCAACTCGTGACCGGAGACGCGAAGCAACACATCCGCGCCCGCCAGAAGCACGCCTTCATCGAGGAGACCGACCGCCGCGTCCGCGACCTCCTCTCGCCGAAGCTGCTCAAGCGCTTCGCGGACGAGATGTTCGAGGACGAGGACGGCGACGAAGCCGACCCCGATGCGCCGTGGATAGACGCCATCGACGCGGAGACGCTCGCCGACTTCGTCCGGCGCGGCAAACCCGCGCTCGCGGAGAAGGCCCCCGCGGCACGCAAGTCCCGCCGCGCCTCGTAGAAAGGGGGAGTCGTCCAAGTCCGCGATGTGCACGTCGATGCCCTGCGTCTGGTGGCCGTCCGGCCAGTGGACGATGACGTCCTGCGCGTGGCTGTGCTGGAGCCGGTCCCACTCCTGGTGGGTGAACACATCGAAGTCCAGCGTGTCGAACGTGGCCAGGTGCGCGTTCTCCTGCGCCTCTTCCTTTTGATAGCGCTCCAGCTCCTCCTCCTCCGCGCTGGTGCAGGCGAGGGGGTGAGCACTTCATTGTTGCCAGGATGGAACGAAGCGCCAGCGGCCCTGGCGCATCAGGTTCAGCTTGGGCTGGTGCGCGGAGGGGGGCCCGCATATAGGCTGTCATTCCCTGTGCGGTGAATGACGAGGAGGCCGATATGAAGGGCCTTGGGTTCGCGGCAATGGTTTGTGGATGGCTGGCTTCCGGCTGCGCGATGGCTCCTTCCCCGGCGGCCACGCCCCCTGCGCAGGTTCGCGAGTCCAGCAAGGAGGCTCCGCTGGCCTCCGCTGTCCTGGACCTCCTCGAGGAGTACCCGGTCGTCGGTCTCGGCGAGGAGCACCGGGGGCGTCAGTTCCACGACTTCTTCCTGGAACTCGTCGCGCATCCGCGGTTCGCGGAGCAGGTGGATGACGTGGTCATCGAGTACGGAGGAGGGCCCCACCAGGGGCTGGCGGATCGCTACTTCCTGGAGCTGGAGGCCATCCCGGACGCCGAACTCTCCCGCATCTGGAGGGACACGACCCAATGGCTGGTCTGGGACTCCCCGCTCTACGAACGCGACCTGAAGGCCATCCGGCGGCTCAATGAGACCCTACCGAGAGCAGAGCGGGTCCGGGTGGTCCTGGGAGATCCTCCCATTCCCTGGTCCGAGGTGCGAAACGCCCGGGATTACAAGGCCTACGAAGACAGGGATGGCTTCTTCGCGGAAACGACCCGCCACGAGGTCCTGGCCAAGGGCAGGCGCGGGTTGTTGGTCGCTGGAAGCGCCCACTTCATGGAGAAGGGGCCCCGGGATCCGGCCTTCCCCAAGATGGAGCCCAACACCGCGGAGCACCTCAATGGCACACAGCCTGGAACGCTGTTCACCGTCCTCGTGCTCCCCGCCAGGGAAGCGGTCCAGAAGGAACTCGGGCTCGGCGAGGCTTCGAGCCTCATCGTCCTGGGCCAGACCGACCTGGGCGCCCGAAGCTATGCCGTCATCATGCCCAGGGCGGTGAGCATCCAGGTCGTCGAAAACGGCGAGAAGGTCATGAAGCCGCTCTGGCGGATGTCCTGGCCCCCGATGCGGGACGTGGTGGATGGCCTGCTCTGGCTGGGCATGGGCAGGGACCGGGTGGATCCCCCCGCGGAGCTCTACCTGGAGCCGGCCTATCAGCACGAACTGCGCCGCCGCGCCGCCATCCTGAGCGAGGTCAACGGTGGCGACTACGCGCAGGATCTCCAGTCGCTGATCGATGAAGCCCGCGCCGCGAAGTCCCAGGAGGCCCCCTTGCCGGAAGGGTGACCCTCAAGGAGCAGGGGGTTCGTGGGCCACGACTGGCGCGCGCTACTGCCGCGCCTCGTCTGCTTCCTCATACATCTTGGCCAACACCTCGGCGGCCTTGGTCGGGTTGTCCTCGATGTGGGCGTACATTCCCTGGAGCGCTTCAATCAGGGAGTGGCGATCCGGGGTGAACGCCCCACCCAGGAACCAGGAGCTGTCGTTCAGGTACTTGTCCAGCCAATGCATGGCCACGCAATAGCCGACGAACTCCTTGTCTTCGCTGCTCAAGTCGAGTGCTTCGCAAAGATTCATTACCTTCATGATGGTCGCGGAGGCACCAAACATCGTCGTCGGCGCGTAGTACGCGTCCCCCTGGTATTGGATGACCGCGTGCTTGTCCCACGGGTTGATGCGGGCGAAGAGGGCCTTCAGGAAGTTCATGACGGCGGGGGTGCCAGGACTCAGGAAGAGCTGCCCCATCTTCCAGGTGAGCCGGGACGTTTCAGCGACCGTGCCGGACTTCATTCGCGGCTCCGTCTTCGACTTCAGCTTCAGCCGGGACTTGACCTCGCCCTTGTACGCGTCCGCGCTGATGATGAAGGTGCCGCCCAGCGTGCAGATGGCCTGGTTCGTCCATCCCTTGTAACCCCCAGAGACCTTGTTCAGCAGCGCAAGTGCTGTCTTGGGGGTATGGGACTTCGCGTGGCTGGCGTCGACCACCGCCAGCGTCCCGCTGTAGGGGTTGATCGAGCTGCCCGGAAGCGCCTTGTCGATCAAATCAGAGAGTGCTTCCGAGGCACGCGTCAGGGAACCGGAGGCTTTCTCCATGACTTTCTGGAGCCGCGTATCCAGCGCGATCTGATCCCAGGTCCACTTGCGGATGACGTGCTTGGAGGTTCCCCACCAGGGGACGACATCCCATTGGCCGCGCATGCGATGCGTGTCGACATCGCTCTTGAGCCGCAGGGTCCGCGACTCATCCGAAGTCAGCTTCCCGTGGTGGCCGCGGTACCGGATGGAATAGGCATTCCCGAGGAAGAACATCACCAGCAACACGAGGCCGGTCGAACCGCCAAGGCCCGAGAGCCAGCACATGACGAGCAAGAGGAAGAACTTCCACATCGGACTTCTCCCTGGATAGGGACGGGTTCGGTCGAACCGGGTTTGTTCAGGGATATACGAAATTTACAGCCACGCCGTCAAACGGGCCCGCTTGAAAAACTGTATCAATCGGTGATGCGCACATGGCGGGGCTGGGCCTGCACCCGCTCGAACCAGGCGCGGATGGCGGGATAGCGGCCCAGGTCGAACCGGCCCTCTTCCGCCACGTGCGTGTACGCATACAGCGCGATGTCCGCGAGGCTGTAGTGCTCGCCCGCGAAGAAGGGCCGCTTGCGCAGCTCGCCCTCCATGATGTCGAGCGCGGCGTAGCCCTTCTGGATGCGCTCCTCCAGCTCCTTCTCCTTGCCGGAAGGGACACCGAAGAAGGTGAGCCACGCCCGCGCCACGGCGATGTAGGGCTCGTGGCTGTACTGCTCGAAGAACATCCACTGGAGCATGCGCGCACGCTCCAGCCGGTCGGTAGGGATGAAGGGTGTGCCCTCGCCGAAATACCAGAGGATGGCGTTGGACTCGGCGAGGAAGACCCCGGGCTCCAGCTCCACGGTGGGCGTCCGGGCAATGGGGTTCATCGCCTTGAACTCCGGCGTGCGCGTCTCTCCCGCGGAGAGATCCACCTCCCGCGTCTCGAATGGAATCGCGAGCTGATGCAGCAGGAGGCGGACCTTGTAGCAATTCCCAGAGGGGTTGAACTGGTGGAGTTTGATCATGGGCGGTGAGTCTACTCCCATGAGGCGCCGGGGTCAGGCACGGGTCATGGGTAGACGCAGGTCACATCAAAAGCGCCGTTACTGTCGCCCCAGCTTGCGAAGGCGCCGTCGCGCAGGACGACGTGACCGATGCGATAGGGGGTCGAGGTCCAGATCCATTCCAGCGTCCATCCCGCGTTCGCGAGGAAACGACCGCCTTTCGTGACGTGCAGGGCTTCCAGTTCCGATGAAGTCGGAAGCCGCCACCCCGCGTGACCGGCAGTCGTCCTGCTGGAGCAATACGTCTCCGCGTCCGCATACGTGCGCAGGGTCGCGTCCGGCCTCATCCAGGTCCGTCCTGCATGGGAGACGGTGGCGGGGTATTCCCCCGTCCCACGAACGCACGTCAGGAATTGCTTGTCGGTGTCATTGGAATAGCTGACGCCGCCGGTCGACATGCGAGTCACCTGATGGCCACTGGAATAGGGTGACATCGTCCAGATCCAGTCGAGGGTCCAGCCTTCCGCCGCGAGAAGACTCGTCCCTTTGTCGACCCACAAATCGGTCAGTTCATCCATGGTGGGCATGCGCCATCCGGTCTGACCCGCGATGACCATGTTCGCGCAGGATGTCTTTCCGTCCATCCAGGTCACGGTGGCCGTCCCCGGCTTCACCCAGGTCAATCCACCGCTCGTGAGCGTGCCGGTGGGGTCGACGGCCGTCGGCAGCCCGGAGACAGAGAAGGACTTCGAGGCCGAGAGGCCGTGGGCATTGGTGACGACGACGGTGACGGTGGGGGTGACGCCCGGCGCCGTGACGGCAGGCGCCGTCCACACGACATGGCTGGTATTGGCGGTGTTCTGCGCCGTGGCCAGTGCGCCGGTGTTGGCGGTCCAGGCAAAAGTCAGGGGGCTGGCCTGCGGGTCCAGGGCGGTGACGTCAAAGGCCACCGTCTGGTCTGGCGAGGTGGAGGTGGCGGATTGGTAGAAGTTTGTAAACGCAGGAGCAAAGCGCACGGGAGCGGTGTCGGTGACACAGAGGTTGAGCGAGCCCGTGGTCTGCCCACCCCGGCCGTCTTGAACCGTGACAGTGAGGCGGCAGTTGTTGCATGCGCCCGCCGGTCTGGAGGAGGGAACAAACGAGGCGGTGCCGGACGTCGCGTTCGTCCAGGTGCCGGGGCAGGAGGAGGTCCACTGGTAGGAAAGCGCATCGGCATCCGCATCGGACGCAAGCGCGGAGACGGAGGTGGACTGTCCCGCGTCGAGGCGGTTGAGGGACGCGGAGACCTTGGTGACGACAGGCCAGCGGTTGAAGGAGATGTCGAGGGCGGCGTCACCGGTGACGAGGTCCGGGACGACGTTGACGGTGAGGGAGACGGAGACGGCGGAGCCCTGGGAGTCCGTCATGGTGAGGGTGAGGGTCTGCACGCCGAGGGAAGCAGGAGCCGTCCATGTGGAGGTCGTGGCGGCGGGGGCGGAGAAGGTGCCGCCGGAGGAGGTCCAAACCAGGGTGAGCGTGTCTCCGGGGTTGGGATCATGAGCCGTCGCGGACAGCGTGAGTGAAGCGCCTGGCTGAAGCGCATTGCTGGAGGCGGTCAGTGAGTCGATGACGGGCGCTTCGTTGTCATAGGGAACAGGGGCCGGAATCTCCTGGAGGCTGACGAACACGGCAGTGGTCTGGTTGGCGGTGATGGAGACACCGGAAGCCTGACCTTGGAAGAGCAGGGTGCCGGAGGTGTCGAAGGCCTCCGCGAGGACGGAGCGGTCGGGCCCGGCAGGGATGTTGCCGACGAGGCCACCCCAGGAGCCACTGGACTTGACCAGTTCAACGACGCGGGAAGACATGTCCGAGGAGGAGACGGTCACCTTGACGCGAGTGACATCACTCGAGGAGAGGGCTTGCTGGACGGAGCTGGCGAGTTGAACGGAGCCGACGGGCTGCGTGCTACAGGCCATGAGGGCAAGCAGCAGCAAGCCGGCGAGGGCGGGGAGAGAGCGGTGGAAGGGCATGGTTTGTAGGGAGAGAGCCGACGAGAGGTGAAATGATGCGGAAGCTTATCACCCGTGTCCTTCCTGGGCTCAGTCATTGCGGCCTGTCGGCGATGACCCTGGCGTGGGTCGCACGATGCCCGCGAGCTGTCTGGAAGGGATTGGGGGTGTTTCACGGAGAGTGACGTAGACTGTCACGCCGAGCCCACCGCCATGTACGACGCGCAGATCACCACCGCCCTCAACGACGCCTCGAAGTTCCTGCTGAAATCAATTGTTACCGGAGGCGCCACTCCCACGCCGAACCTGGCGAGGCCCTTCATCAAGCAGGCGCTCGAGATGCTTGTGGGGGACCTGGCGGCGCACTGTGGCATGCAGGGCACGGGCAAGCTCCTGCCAGTGCTCATGGGCTCGAACTTCCTCAGGCAAGCGGCGGTGGACCTGTACGGCCCGTGTATGTGCGCGTCGATCCAATCCAGTCGCGGCGAATGGGGCATCGTCGACAACGTCCTCTCCAGACGGACGGGGAGCGCGATGTGGAGTATCGGGCGCGGACTGCTGGGCACCGTGACGACGCTCGAGGAGACGTTGACGGACCGCGTCTGGGCGTTGATCAAACGGGTGGTTGCGGGGCATGTGCAGTTCGGCTCGGACCTGCTCGCGCGCATCCAGCGCGACCGCGCCCTGCTCAACCGGGCCTATGGCATCACGGGCACCCTCAACGGGCTGACGGTCACGGGCAGCGACCCGCACCGCACCGGGCACCGCGTGGTGCTGCTGCGGTTCTCGGACGGGCGGCGCGCTGTCTACAAGCCGTCGGACCTGACGTTCCAATTGCTGCTCATGGGCGACCCGGCGTCGTTCCAGGTCTGCCACGAGCACTATCCGGCGCTCTTTCCGCACACCGAAAGCCTCTTCACGGCGCTGGACCCGGAGCTGCCGGCATTCCGCATCGTCGCGATGCCGCACCGGCTGGGCGAGTACGGCTACATGCAGATGGTCGCCAAGGCGGACGTGATTCCCTTGCACGACCAGGGGGCCTACTTCCGGAAGATGGGCCGGATCATCACGGTGGCAGGCCTCTTCGGCCTCAGGGACCTTCACGAGGAGAACGTGATGGCCACCGCGGACGGGCCCTACCTCATCGACGCGGAGATGGGGTTCTCCTACCCGAGGCCGGGCGTGGGCACGCTCGACAACTCCTCACTGAACCGGGCCCTGGTCATCAACCCGGAGGACTACAGCAACGTAGGCGGCGTCTTCTCCGCGAACCTCTACCAGGGCGCCTTGGAGATCGCCAAGGTCTCCGGGCCCTACGACCCCAATGAAATAAACGCGAGCTTCGCGTCGGTGGCCCACGGGCCCCGGGTGAGCGCGGCCACGTACCCGAACGTCCTCCTGCAAGGCATCCGGGAGATGGTGGATCGCATCCGGTCAGCGGCCTGCCGCCTCTGCCGAACGCCTGCTCCAGCTACGACTTCACGTCCTACCGCGGCCAGAACGGGACGCGCCTCCGGTGCAACTGCGGTCCGGTGGGTGGCGGCACGGTGTGGGGGACGGACCTCTACACCGATGACTCGAATTCCTGCGCGGCCGCGGTGCACGCGGGGGTGATTGCGGCTTCGGGTGGGAACGTGACCGTCACCATCCAGCCGGGGCAGGCCAGCTACACGGGCACCACGCGCAACGGCATCACCACGTTGTCCTACGGCGCCTGGTCGGGGAGCTACTCCCTCAGCCCGTAGTCGTCGCGTTCGCATCCGGAACGAGCGGCCCCTGGGGGTGTTTGCCCCCGGGGGCTGTCTACTGACGGTCAGGCCTCGGTGGTATCGGCCCGCTCGGCGTCCGGGTGCTCCTCGCTACACACCCGAGAGGATTCCTCGGACTCTTCGGCGGCCACGGCGTGGACGCAGGGGGCACCCCACTCGTCACACGTGATGTAGTCCCCGAACCGGGTGGTGCAGATCGCGTCGCATGAAATGCCCGCCTGACAAAGCTGGGCACATGGGATGGGCCGGGCGAAACCCATGGTGGGAGCCATCGAGAGCAGGGCGACAGCAGCGAAGAGGCGTCGGATGCGCATACCGGACTCCAGGGGGAGAGGGTTCGCGTGGATGCGCCCGCATGGGCGAACTCCAGAAAATCGTGGCTATCCGCTACTCGCTGACGCTCAACGCCAGCGTGCTGACGCCTGAAGAGGTGGCCATCAGCCGCTTCGGCGGGCTGGAGGCGTGGGGCCTGCCCAGACAGTGACGGTGGACAGGGATTGCCTCCGGGGAATTCGGGCTGTGGCAACTCCTGTCACATTTCGTCTCGCTTTGCGAGAGGATGTTCTTGGGAGGTCTACGACACCTTGTTCGTGTTCCGGACTCCATGTGACAGTCTCCGCGCGGCGGCTCGCACCGCTGAACCCAAACCATGGAGCTTTGGACATGCGTCTCCCCAGTGCAACGCCTGAGGTGAAGTCCAAGCAGAACGGGACCGATCTTCTGCGGCGACTCATCGCCGGGGAGTCGGTGCCGGACGTCTACCCCCTGGGAAGCCTTCGGCACGGCGGCCACAACCTCTTCGTCAAGAAGGAGAAGACGGAGGAGGAGCTCGCCAAGGAGAAGCTGGCGAAGGAGAAGAGGGAGGCGGAGGCCGCGGCGCTCGAGTTGGCGAAGGCGAAGCTCAAGCAGGGCCTCATCGCGCAGGGGACACAGCAGGTCCAGGGGTTCGTCGCGGCGTTCCTGCAGAAGCTGGCGGGGCCGCGGCTGGCGGTGTTTCGCGAGGGCACAAAGGATGGCCACAAGCACGAGCGGGGGTACCAGAGCTGGGGCAGCGGCACCTCCAGCCTGGGGAGCGTCTATGAGTTCACCTCCGCCGCGAAACCGCTCGAGGACTCCTTCCGCAAGGTCTTCATTGCGATGAAGAACTCCCTGGAGGGGGCCCAGGGGCTCCCGTACCCGTTCCAGATCCGGCTGAGCAAGTATGACACCCAGCACGCGCACCTCTTCTACAACCCGGTGCTCGACGAGATGGGTCTCATCTTCCACTCCAAGGAGTATCCGAAGGACATCCCGAGCCTGAGCGACGCGGGCAAGGCAGGGGACACCTACAACGACTGCGAGGTGCGGGATTCCACCAAACAGCGGTATGCGGAGACCTTCTACGGCCGCAACCTGCTCTGGCTCCACAGCACCCAGTCCCTCTACATGCTGGACGGAGCGCCAGACAGCAGCATCTTCAAGGACCTGATCTGGGTCGGCTGGATCGCCGACATGTTCCTCGATGATGGTATCCGTGACAGCGACCAGCTCTTTGGCCAGTTCGCCTACAAGGTTGACCAGAGCCTGTTTGGAGTGACGTGGCTCCATATCAACTTCTTTGACTACAACATGTTCGTGGGCGTCGCGGCGTAGCCTGGTGCCGCCAAACGGCGACCCGCCAACGACTGTTGCTTGCGCGTGAGGTCGTCGCTCGTCCCGAGGTGGGTCACGCAGACCTTGTCGCTCTGGGAGCCCGCCGGAAGGCCCAGAGCCTGGACATACGCACACAATGGGAGCGCGGCCTGGGGTGGCGTGTAACCCAACGGGGCTCCAGTGACCTGTCCACCGGCCGGGAGCATTGCTTGGACGGTCTCACTTCACCCTCCCTCTTCTTCAACAGGGCTCTGTTCCTTTTGTGCGTTTCACGGGAAGTGGGGCATTGTGACTGACTGAAACAAGCCAGTGGGGGGCGCAGCGACAGCCTCCATTCAATGGGAAATTCATGCACGCAATGAGAACCAGCAGGGTTCTGCTGTTGGGATTGGTATGTGTTGCCTTGAGCTGTAGCAGCAAGGCGCCGGAAGACAAGCCGTTGGCCCGCAGTGCTTCGCCATTGGTGGAGGAATGGACGGCCACCGGCACCATGGCTGAGTCGCGCAAGTACCACGCGGGTGTGGTGCTGCCGACGGGCAAGGTGCTGGTGATGGGTGGCTACAACGCCAGTGGCTACCTGTCCTCCTCCACCGTTTATGACCCTGCGACAGGCACCTGGACGGCCGCCGCCCCCATGCCGGCGCCTCGGCAGGTGCTCACCGCCACGCTGTTGAATTCGGGCAAGGTGCTCGTGGCGGGCGGCGAGAACGCGACGGGCCGCCTGGCTTCCACGGCGGTCTATGACCCCGCCACCAACACATGGGCTTCCGCAGGGAATCTTGCCTCGGGTGTGGCTCGCGACTCCCTGACGGCGACGCTGCTGCCTTCGGGCAAGGTGCTGGTGGCGGGCGGAGGCAACTCCGGTGGCCCCAAGTTCAACGTGGATGTGTATGAGCCGGTGGCGGGAACCTGGAGCGTGGGTCCGAGTCTGGGAGTGGCGCGGCGCAACCATACGGCGACGCTACTGACGACCGGGCAGGTGCTGGTGGCGGGCGGCGTCGGGGGCGCGAGCCTGGCGACGGCGGAAGTGTATGACTCGACGAGCAATACCTGGACGGCGACGGGAGGGCTGGCGACGGCGCGCTACAACCACACGGCGACGCGGCTGCCCTCGGGCAAGGTGCTGGTGGTGGGAGGGCGCAGCAGCGGTGTCGGAGTGGTGGGGACGGCGGAGATTTACGACCCGGGCACGGGGACGTGGAGCGCGACGGGCTCGCTGGAGAGTGCGAGGGAGCTGCACACGGCGACGCTGCTGAGCACGGGGAAGGTGCTGGTGGCGGGAGGACAGAATGGGAGCGCGTTGAGCAGCACGGAGCTGTACGACGAGGCCAGCGGGACGTGGAGCGCGACGACGCCGATGGGGGTCGCGAGGTACGTGCACGTGGCGGCGCCGCTGGAGGGAAAGATTTTGGTGGTGGGAGGAACCGGGAGCGCGAGCCTGGCGACGGCGGAGGTGTATGGGTATGACGCATGCGCCGGGGTGAGCTGCGACAGCGCGCCGGGGTCGTGCCACGAGGCGGCGGGCACGTGTAGCAATGGGGTGTGCAGCTACGCACCGAAGGCTTCGGGCGCGGCCTGTGATGACGGGAATGCCTGTACCGGAACGGACGCGTGCAACGGCGCGGGTGTTTGCGCGGGAAGCGCCACCCACTGCGACAGCCCGCCCGGGCAGTGCTACGAGGCGGCGGGCGCATGCAGCAACGGGACGTGCTCCTACACGTACAAGGCGGCCGGCGCGGGGTGTGATGACGGGGATGCATGCACGGTGGGTGAGACGTGTAACGGGAACGGAGGGTGCGCGGGGACGCCGGTGAGCTGCACCAGTCCGCCCGGGCAGTGCTACGAGGCGGCTGGCACGTGCAGCGCTGGAGCGTGCACCTATGCGCCGAAGGCCGCGGGCACCGCCTGCAATGATGGCAACGGGGGGACCCTCAACGACGTGTGCAGCGGGACGGGGGCGTGCGCGGGAGTGCCGGCGTGCACGACGCCTCCGAGCGCATGCCATGACTCCCCGGGCACCTACGCCAACGGGGCCTGTACGTACCCGGTGAAGGCGGCTGGGACGGCATGCGGCGCCGGTCAGGTGTGCAACACGACGGGACAGTGCCTGAGCGGGTGCTGGATTGGAGGGGCGTACTACGCGGCGGGGACCACCCACCCCAGCGTGGCCTGCCAGGAGTGCAACCCGGGCATGACGACGAGCGGTTGGAGCAACAAGGCCGTGGGAAGCACGTGCGCTGCCCCTGCGTACGGAAACTGGGGGAGCTGCGATGGATTCAGTGACACGTGCGATGAGTCGGGGAGCCAGTCGCGCACGGTGACGGCGTCTGCCTGCACCAGCAGTGGGGCATGTGCGGGCACGGGCTCGAGCGAGACGCAGGCGTGCACGCGAAGCACGGGAGGCACGGCGTGCGGTACGAGCTACGGAGGCTGGGGAAGCTGCGGAGGCTTCACTGACTTCTGCGACACGACGGGGACGCAGTCGAGGACGGTGACGGCCTCGACGTGTGGCTCCGGGACGTGCAATGCGTCGAGCAGCAGCACGGAGACGCAGGCGTGTACACGGGCGGCCCCCAACACGAACTGCGCGGCGCCCAGCTACGGGGCGTGGGGCGCGTGCAGCTTCAGCGATGCCTGTGCGCAGACGGGGACGCAGTCAAGGACGGTGACGAGCTACGGCTACAGCTGCGCCAGTGGGCAGTGCGTGGCGTCCACGAGTACGGAGACGCAGGCGTGCACGCGCAACACGAATGGCGCCAGCTGCGGTGCTCCCAGCTACGGAGGCTGGGGAAGCTGCGGTGGCTATAGCAGTACCTGCGACCAGACGGGAACGCAGTCACGCTCCGTCACTTCGTACACCTGCTCCAACGGGACGTGCGGTTCCTCTGCTGGCTCGGAGTCGCAGACGTGCACGCGAAACACGAATGGCAGCTCGTGCGGCACGAGCTACGGAGGCTGGGGAAGCTGTGGAGGCTTCAGCGACTTCTGCGATTCGACGGGGACGCAATCGAGGACGGTGACGGATTCGACGTGTGGCTCCGGGTCGTGCAACGCGTCGAGCAGCACGGAGACGCAAACGTGCTCACGGAGCGCCCCCGGTCCCCAGCCGTGCCCCTCGAGCTATGGGAGCTGGAGCGCCTGTGGTGGATTCAGCAGTGCATGCGACGCGACGGGCACGCAGTCTCGCCAGGTGACTCACTACACCTATAACTGCGCGACGGGACAGTGTACGCCAACCTCCAGCAGCTCGGAGACCCAGGCGTGTACGCGGAATCCCGGTCCGGATGCGTGCGGGGCGCCAGTCGTCGGGCCGTGGGGCACGTGCAACATGGTCACCCCCTGTGGGCAGGGGCTCCAGACAAGGAATGTGACGAGTTACAGCTGCTCAAGTGATGCATGCGTGTCGTCCACGATCACGCAGACGCAGGACTGTTCAGTCCCCGCGATTCCGGGTTGGACGCTGTGCGGCGATGGCTCGTGCTCGACCCTGGAGAGCAACAACAACAATTGTGGCGCTTGTGGGAATGCCTGTACGGGCCCCAAGTACAATGTGTGCATGGGCGGGGCCTGCTGCAATTCGCCGACCAATTGTTTGTAGGTCCGCTCTCTTCAGCATGAGGAGCGGTGGCTGTCGGTGAACCCACGCGGAGAGACTTCACCCGTCTCTCCGCGTGGGAGCCCGCGGCCTGATGCGGCGCGGCTAGTAATTGAGCCAGCGGTAGCCCGTGGTCGCCGAGCCCGAGCACAGCAGGGAGTTCGGCTTCTGGGTCGTGGCGTTGCAGCAGTCCTTCGTGGCGTTCGGGGTCGTGCACCGCTGGTTCACGTACTGGCTGCATGACGGCAGCCCGCTGCACGATGCCGGACACGCGGTCGACACGCCGTCGCACGTCACGCCCTGGTTGTTCGTCGACGTGCAGGTGGTCCCCGTACAGGAGACCGACGTTCCCCCAGCGCAAGTCGCCGTACAGGTTGCGAACTGAGACACCGTCCGCGCTTCAGCCTCGGGGGCCATCGTGTCTTCGAGGGCCGGGCCGCCGCAGCCCAGGAGGGAAAGGCCAATAAACGTCGCCATCGCTGCAAGAGAGATCTTCATGAGAAGCCCCTGGAGGTCCTTCGAGTGAGCCTCAAACGCTATCATGGAGACTGCGGAGTCCACCTTGAGCCGCGACTGTCAACCATTTCCACGTGCGGCTCTCATGAGCCTTGCAAGACGATTCTCTGGGATCTCATATCCGCCGACGTAGGCAACTGCTCGTCAGTGGCGTTCATCACCCAGAAGACCTTGTTGAGGTAAATGGGGGGCGTCACAGCATGCGCTGTAGTCGAAAGCGTAACCGCCCGGATGACGAGTTGTGGCGACGCTTCGGTCTATCGGCGCTTCCAGCTGTGGAGGCGGAGGGAATCGAACCCACGGCCAGCGTTGCGAAAACCCCAGCAGAATCGCGCCCTTACCTCGCAAACGCCCGGAACCATTCGGATTAGACTTCCCTCCGCGTCCCGCCCTGTCCCGGCCCGTCCCAGCACATTCCGCAGGCTCCTGCGACATACGTGCAACATGGCGCCAGCCCCCAGGCCAGTGAGGGCCGGCACCTGATTGGCGCTCTAGTTCGTGCTGATCTCGTCCTGGGATGCCTCAAAGCCTTGGGGACGCCGAATGCCCAGCTCGGTCAGCGCCTCGCCGGCCAGCTTCATGAGCTTGAGCAGCTCGGCTTCCGCGTCCTCCTGCCCGAAGACCTCACCATCCCCCAGCCAGTGGCGCAGGTCCGCTGCCAGCTCGCGCGCTGATTGGTAGCGGTTATCAGGCGACGGTTGGAGAAGCCGCCCCAACGTCACGCGCAGCCCCTGCGGGAGGTTCTCCGTCAACGCGTCTAGGGTCGCCTGCGTGTAGGTCGCCGCACGCCAGATCACGTCTTCAACCAAGGGGTGACTGTTCGCGAGCCGGGCCCGCCTGATGGCACGCCGGACGCGCGTCCGCTGCCGCTTCGACAGCGAATCCTTCACGCTTTCAGTGAGTTCGTCTGGGGCGTCGAGAATGTTCTTCCCTGTCGCGATTTCGAGCATGACGACGCCGAGCGCGAAGAGGTCCGAACGTGCATCAACACGCCCGGTCAAAAGCATTTCGGGGGAAGAGTAGAACGCATCCCCCAGCGGACGGCGCACCGTGGATGAAACGCGCCCAGGCAAGTCCGACAGGGCGAGTCCGAAGTCGGCAACCTGCACGCCACCCTTCCAGTCAACGAAGATGGTCCCCACGTCGACGGCCCGGTGAACGATGTTGAGGGGCTTCCCCTCGCCGTCCTTGGCCTCGTGGGCGTGCTCAAGGGCCGCAGCCACCTTGGCCCCCACGTACAGCGCAAACAGGGGCGAGAACCGGCGCCCGCACTCCGCAGCGAGCGTCAGCATGTCGCTCACGCTGTGCCCTGACGGATGATCGGTGATGACGTACCAGCACCCTTCCGCCTTGTGCATCCCGTGGACGCGAAGGATCCCCGGATGGTTGAGAAAGGTCGCAAGACGCACCTGCTCTTCGAGCCTTACCCTTGCCCGCTTGACGCGTGCCCCCTCCTGGCCCGTCTGGGGGCCTACCGCCTTGAGCAGCACCTTCCCCCGGGGGTGGTTGCCCTCCAGCGTCCGGCGCCGCGCGACGAAGAGGCTCAGCCCGTGGTGCGCCTCGCCCAGGTCTTCGCGGAACTCGTACTGAAAGCCGCCTGTCGTGAAGAGAATCGCCCCTCGGGGAACCTTGAACTCGATTGCCGGCATGCTCCTGCCTCCAGTTGCTCGCGCGGGCACCGAAGCCAACGCGTTGCGAGGAGCATATTACCCGTGGGATGGGCTCCGTGGAAACTGCCCTGCTAGGTCCTATAGCGTTCTGCGGAAGGGCGGACGAAATCGAGCACCTACCCGGTACGTCACCCGCGAGGCGCTCAGGGCCAGCGGTCCACGACGGTTCCGCCGTCCCAGTTGAACGCCTTCACCTTGCCGTCCTTGAATGCTTTGGCGGTCGCCTCCACCACGAAGCAAACGGGTTGCTCGTCCTGCCCTGGGAGCTTCACGCGGTCATACCGGACAACGAGTGCCGGCCCATCCGCACGCCCCATCTTGTCGGAGAGGTAGTAAGCCTTTCCGTAGAAGCGTGTTCCGACAGGCGCGACCTCCAACTGTCGCCTAGCGCCGGTGCCCTTCGGAACGATTCCCACCACCTCCTCGCCAGCCGAGAACCAAACGTCTTCGCGTCCGTGACGATCGTCGAGAACGAGCGTGAACTTGTCGCCGTCCGTCCAGTGAAGATTCTCCCGCATGGCCTGTTCCGCTCCAGCCGGGCAGGTGAACGACTCGGGCCGGATCTGGGCACCCGGACAACCCGCCGCCAGCGCCGCGACGAGCGATAGCGACGCGCACTCAGCGGCAGCAACGGACTTCTTCGGCATTCGGGGCGTGCGTCCTTGGGTCAGGACTTCGGGGGCGGGGTTCTTCAATGCGGATCCTTCCTTCGGAACAGCGGCGATTGCCGGCCCAGGGGCTGTCACGGGCGACGGGCCAAGAGGTGACATAGCAGGAGGGGCAGTCATGGGCGGCGTGGAATGGGGAGCGCTGCGAAGGCGCGGGCTCTCAGCGACACGCGGCGCGGGAGGTGGGGTGGGAATCTCGGCTGATGGGCCCCAGAGGGCCGCAGCCACGACGAGCGCGGCGACACCCGCAACGCCCGCGAGCCACCTTGCCGGCCGGTGCGGGCGCTTCATCAGGGCGACGTGCAACTTGAGGGGGACGGGGTTGATAGGGAGCGGCGCTCCGAGTGGTCCCCGCGTGTCGGGCTCGGACGGATGCTGTTCCGATGGCGGATGCGCCGGCACGTCGTAGTCGACGATAGGGTCGGCCCGGAGATCCGCGAACTCGCGCCGGAGTGCTTCCGTGTCGACCGGGCGCCGTGAGGGGTTCCTATCCAGGAGGCTTTCAACGAGATCGCTCAGCACCTCGGGAACACGAGCGTTCGCGAGTCGGGGCGGCGGCGGCTCGAATTGCTGGCTGTTCAAGGCGAAGCGCGGGCGGAACTCTGTCGGTCGCGGATCGGTCAGCAGCTCATGCAGCATGACGCCGACGGCGAAAATCTCGTCGGCCACCTGGAAGGCATATCGGGCCCGGTGCTCGTCCTTGTGCTCGCGCAGGAATTGGAACTGTTCTGGCGCGCGGTAGCGTTCGGTTCCCGGAGGCAAACCGCCCTCCGTCAGGTCTTCGGCCAGCGAGTAGGTCGCACAGCTAAAATCGATGATGACAGGCTCGCCGTCGCTCTTGCGGATCAGGACATTGAGCAGCTTCAAGTCCCGATGCAGCACGCCCTGACGGTGCATGTAAGACAGCGCACCGGCAATCTTTTCGAAGACGCTCAGGATCTCGCGAATCGTGGGGTGTTTTCGCTCTGCCCACTCCGCGAGCGTCCAGCCGTCCACGTAGTCAAGCGCAAGGTACACGTTGCCGGTCGCCGTGTAGCCATACCCTTGCGAGCGGACGATGTTCGGGTGCTCCAGCATGAGAAGCGCCGTCAGCTCGCGCAAGGTCCGGGCATGGGTCTGCTTGAAATCCCCGCTCACCTCCCGATGACGCGCCACCTTGATCGCACCGCGCTTGCCGTTCTTATCCCCGAGGAAGACGCGGGCAAAGCCACCGTTGCCGAGTTCCTTGGAAACCTGCCATCCGTCAATGTGGGTGCCGGGCGGCGTCTCTGTCGGCGTCGCCGTCATTGGGTGCCCCCCGCCCCGGGCTTCGGAAAGCGCACGTCAGGAATCGTCAAGTTGCGGCCCCCATCCCCTCGCAACTCCAGGGTGAAAACAAGGCTCGCGTCTGACTCTTGAATTTCAGCGACCGCGAGCACGCGCCTTTCCTCCCCCGGCAGGATCGGCCCCTTCTTCTCCGTCACGACCCGCGCCCGCAATGGCATGCCGACACGCCCCGTAAACGTTGCCTCTCGTGGCGTCCAGGCTGGCCGATCGGATTCGTTCCAGATCATCACGTCCACCAGAATCCAACCCTTGCCCCGATAGGAAGTTGGATTGGCTGACGTGAAACCCTGAGCGGGTTCCTGACTGCCTTTGATGTTGGCTGTTGTGACGCCTTTCCCATCCACGAAGCCAAGCAACACGAAGTCTTCCGGCTTCGGCGCCGGCATTTGAGCGTCCGTCGGACAGGCGTCGTTCGGCGGCGCTGGACGCTGCACGTCGATCCGCAAGTCCACTTCGGCCGGGTCGGTCACGAGCACGAAGGCGGCGCGTGCGGGCGCTCGGCCGTCGGCGAAGAAGACCCCGATCTCCTGCCGCTCTCCGTCGGCGAGATTGGCCACGGGCTGAACGATGATTGAGCGCTCGCCTGCATCCAGGACGCGGATCCGGGACTCGTCGAAGGTGAGGGTCTTCCGCTGAATCGGCGAAGAGAAGAGGAACACCGTCGGCGTGTCCGCCGCGACATGGACAACGGGAAGCGGTTCGGCGGGCGTGCTGGCGACGGTCACAGGGCGCTTACGGTCAACGCGCGCCCCCGGTGCCGGCTCAGCCCCCGCAGCAGCTCCCGAGACGAGCGCGAGCGCTAGGGCCAATCTGAACGGTTGGAGCAATGGTACATGACCTCCCGAGGGGGAAGGCTACCATCGGGGGTCGGCGCGCAGTGGGTCTCTTTCCTACAGGCGAACCCGTCCCATGTGGGTCAGCGGTGCACCTTGCCGCCTCACAGAAACGCTCTGTCGACGAGCGGCACGGAAGAGGCGGCAACGCCCCAGGTGGGCCGCAGGTACGCGACGAGCAACTCGTTTTCCCAGCCGCCCGGACGCCCCTTCATCCAGTCGGGGTCCAGGGTGCGCCCCGCGCCAACCGCGATCGCCCGACAGTTACCCTCGCGGCCCGCCCGAACGTGCATGGCAGGCCGGTGTGAGTGCCCGAAGGCGACCGTAAGGCCCGGGGCGCCCCATTCGTCCGCGACCTTCGCGGCGTGATGCTTCGGGAGCATCTTCGCGATCTGGTGGCCGTGCATCAGCCGCAGGTTCCCTTGCTTGAGGGGCTGAGCACCATCATCCGCGAGAACGGCAAGCGGTCGATCGTGGCGTCCCTTCGGGCGCATGGCACGGGGAAGAACCTAACCGCGTTCTCGCGGATGCTCTTCGTGAACCCGCCTGCGGACGGTGGCGCGTGGGAACAGGCAATCGGCCGCATCCACCGTCAGGGGCAGCTCGCCGACGAGTGCGAAGTCGAGCTGTACCAGCATACCGAAGAACTCGCGGACGCCTTCCGAAAGGCTCGCGACTTCGCGCGATTCATTGAACAGGTCGAAGGCACACCGCAAAAGCTGTGCTTCGCCTCCTACAGCTGGCCAGCCGTCTAGAACGTGCCTCGACTTGGGATGAAGGTGCTAGAGTGCATTTCTGCGGCATTGCTGGAGAAAAAATCATGAGCGGTGACTTCTGTTGCTTCTACTGCGGGCGATTCCTCCCTAGAGCAGAGTGCTCCAGCGAGCACATCATACCCGCATGCCTTGGCGCCACACTAGACAAGACGGGCACAAAACTCGTCTGCAAGAGCTGTAACACGAGGGCAGGCAAAGACGTTGACCAGCCCTTCTGTCGCGATTGGATTATTGAGTCGAAGCGATTCTTTCATGGGGTCGTGAGCAGGGGGAAGCGACCATCTACCAAAACCGGGCGAATCGATTGGGAGCGACCGGAACAGGTAGAGGTATATTTTCTAGAGCACAAAGTTATTGCCTACAGATTTAGAACCAAGGCTAACGAGTCCTGCGTCATGTTTGGGAGTATCGGACAGGAAGCCACGCCAGAAGCAGTAGACGTGGTCAAGAAGTCTCTAAAGGATCGATTCTCTAATCACAAACCTATTGGCCCAGATGCTGAGCAAACCGATGAAGAGCGCGAAGTAGTAAAGGCGATCGGCGCAATGGGGAGAAACCTCAAGCTAACCATGAGCGTTGACATCACGGCATGGGACCGAGCAGTCGTTAAGATGGGGCTTGGCTTGGCATGTCTATATTTTGGTGAAGAGTTTGCAAGGTCCCAGCAGGCAGATCGCCTTCGCTTGTTTCTATGGGAGGAAGACCCAAACAAGAGAGACGAAATACCGCTCCATGGCAGCGCAGGCTTCTTATCGCAAAGTGAGCAAAAGTTGAGCCGGATCTTCCACGAGGATAAAGGAATTCATACTTTCTGCCTCGTGGAAATTGAAAACAAGATCGGGTTCTTCGCCGGGCTTTTTGGCGATCATGAAAATTTCTTGGAGATCGATGCGCTGGGTACTTTCTGTGGGCGTCTACCTGGAACGTTGATGAGAGGCGCGGTGTGGCTCGTCGATCCAAAGAAGAAGGAGACAACGGGACCTGTATCCATTGAAGAGCTGCTTCAACAAAGATCTAAAGAGCGACGCCTCGCAGCAGAAAAGGAATTCGAAGCAGAAAGGGAGTTTGCACAGAAAGACCAAGCATCAAAAGACCCTAAGAAAACCTCTTGAGCTGAGGAACAGGGGAGAACTGACAGCACGTCTCGAAAATACAAGTCGGGGCAACCGAACTACCACTCCGACTTATCTTCGGCAGTTTGCTTCGTATCCCCAAGCAGCCCCTGTCTAGATGTTCAATGCACTCATGTTGCAGGCGCTGGGCCGCTCGTAGAAGTCGCACGCATTTACGTGGGCTCAGCGCGAATGGCCGCTGACGCAACCCAAACCAAAGGGCCCACGTAACGTGAACAGTGCGCTGACGAAGATTGCGACCGCTCAGGCGGCGGCTGGCGGACGCTATCCGCGCTTCGGTCGATACCTGCTGGAAGTGGAGGTCATTCGGACGAAGTAGGGCTTCAAGGGTGATTCGGCCATCGCTGAGCTGCGCGTGCGCGAGTCCGAGACCGCGAGCAAGCCGGGCGAGACGGGCGAGACGGGCGAGACGGGCGAGACGGGCGAGACGGGCGACTACGTCGAGAACCTGAGCGACCAGAAGAAGGGCGGCGGCGGGCGCTTCAAGTCGTTTCTGATGACGCTCGTCGGCGCGGATGAATTCCAGTTCGCGAACCCGGCCGCGCTGAAGAAGTTCTTCGACGAGCGCCAGGCCGGAACCCACCTGCTGATCCGGTGCGAGGTCTTCCCGAAGCAGCTTCCCCCGAAGGATGGCCAGCCGGGCAAGGTGATCAGCGGCTACCGCTGGGCTCACGTCGAGCTGAACGACGAGCAGCTCGCCCAGGTCGAGCAGTCGCGCACGGCGAGCAAGCTACCGTCGCTCGCCGACGCGCTCAAGTAGGAGGTAGCCTACGCCGTGCTCTGGACTGTGTCTTTGAGTTCCGAGCACGGCGCAGGCCCGAACGCAAGATTGCGCCGAGCACGCTCGCCCAATCAGCCTCGCGCGATCTCAAGCATGCTTCTCTGATGGATCGAATCCTCTCAACGCGTCGTCGACCGTAAATGCTTGCAGATGAATCAGCGAGGGCACTGCATCGTGCAGGAAGTTGATCCTCTCAATGAGCACCCCGTCGTGGGTGACAAGACTACCGCACCTTCCCCCCGATGCCGCGACGTAAGCGTCGACAAGGTCATTACGATCCGGCGTCAATAGGGTGTCGTATCGCGCAAAGTTCAACTCTCGTTCCGCCTTGGTAATGGTTGCAGCGTAGTCAGCCAAACGTGCGAGCAGAGCGTAAGTCCAAGTGCACGGATACGCTACGTGGTCCGCCTTGGCCGTTAGAATGGCGTCGGGCGGCCGCTTTGTGTGACTTACAATTATGTTTTTAGCCAACAAGTCGCACTGCTCCAGCGCGTTTTCCGTTCCATAGAGATCCATATTTCTCTTAAATTCATCGCGAAACCATTGCTCGGCTTCGTAGTGCCCGCAGAGATACCGCGTTCTTTCGGCGTGTTCTTCGTGGATTCTAGTTCTTTCCTTAATCCACGTTTCGCGAAACGTTTTCAGATACCCCACAAGATCCCCGGCAGCGATTGATGCAGTCACTTCATCATCAATCATACTCGCCGGCGCAGACCGAAGTCCGCTGCCGGACCACTCGGCAGCAACAAACGAATACAAATCGAAATCAATGAATCGAACACGGCTGCCAAACTGCCTGTAGAGGTTTTGAAACCTCTTAAGCAATTCAATTCGCCTTCCAGCATCTTTAGGGGCCAACACTTCGTACAAAGAAGGCAGCGAGAACCAGACGTTTCCAGAGCGCGGGCTCGCCAGCAATTTCTCAACCAAGCGCAAAAGACTCTCGTTCCGACAGTCGTCCGGATCAATGACATTGCTATCAAAGATGATGTCCGAATGAGGAAAGGTTCGCCTTTCCTTGGGCTGTTCGTCTCGGCGATTCGTCATGGACGAGATCCTATCAAGCTGGAAATCTCCACACCAGCACGGCGCCCGCAAGAGTTTGCGAAGCACTGCACTATCGCCACCTGCGAGGAAGACGGCTATTGAAGATTTGGTCGTTTGACACTGAGACCCATCGCAAGCGCCCGGGTCTGTTGGCGCCCCCTCTTGTGTGCGGCAGCGTTGCGACGCGCGCCCCCGGGAGCGAGCGGCTACTCGACAAGGCTCAAGCTCGACACTTCTTCGCCAGCACGATCGGCGACCTCGACGCTCACCTCGTCGGCGCAAACCTCGCTTACGACCTTGGGGTGATGGCTGCGGACAACCCGCGGCTGATTGGTCCCATCTTCGAAGCGCTCGACGCGGGCCGACTGCATGACGTGGCGATCCGCGAAGCGCTGATCGACATCGCGAAGGGTCTTCACGGCGTAGACCCGACGACCGGGCGCAAGCTCGACCACGACGAAGGCGCTCGCTATCCGCTTGCGCTGCTCGTGAAGCGCTACTTCGGCGCCGACATCAGCGAAGACAAAAAGAACCCGAACGAGCGGCACGCTGTAGGCTGCGACGTGACCGGATGGCAGCAGGTACGCGACGAGCAGCTCGCTCTCCCATCCCCCCGGGCGCCCCTTCATCGAGTCAGGATCGGCACTGTGCGAGCTGCCCCGGTGTCACGCCGTCGGGTTAGTAGGTGATCGAGCTGAACGCCTTCGGCTGGCGCAGCTTGAAGTCGCCCTTCACGATCGCGCGGATGGTCGTCTCGTCGTACTCGGCGCAGGTGTCGTGCTCGGAGAGGATCAGGTTCTCGTCGATCCCGTAGATGAATTGGCGCCAGTCGGCACAGAACGTGATCCGCGTCACTGGGACGCGCGTCGACATTACGAAGGGGAAGCCGCGAATCGTCCCCTTGTCCAACATCTCCTGACGGAAGATGAAGATGCCCGAATCCTTGAGCTGCATCAGCGCGGTCGCGCGGGTCGGGTGAATGACCCACGCCGCAGTGCCCATGCGAACGTGCGCGGTCAGCGGCAACTCGACCGCCTTGTCGATGTCGGCGAGGTAGGCTGTAGCGGTCGTGCCCGTGCTCGCGAAGACCTGAGCAGCGTCGAGCTGAACGAAGAGCCCCTTCGGCTGCGCACCCGTACCGTCACCGTTGAAGCCCGCGTCGTCGAGACCATCGGCCACGGTCGCGCGGATGTCCTCACCGACGCCTGCGTCACCGACGCCCGGGGTACGCAGCAGGTCGTTGCTGATGTCGGTCAGCACCATTCCCTTGTGCGCCTTGAGCACGAGCTTCCCGTACTTCGGTGCGCTCCTCGGGACATTCTCCCCCTCACCAACCCACTTGAAGACCGAAGTCCCCGTCTGCGTGCCCATGTGCAACTCGCCCTTGAACGGCTGGGTTCGCACGCCGAGCTTGAGCAGCGCGGCGTCGGGACGCAGGAACTCGATCACTTCGCCGCTCTGCTGGATGGGCACGAGCACGCCTGCCGAGTCAAACTTGCTGAGCTGAACCGCCTTCTGCACGTCGGCATTGCCGAAGCGCTTCGCGACGTCGATCAGCTCGGCCGCGCCCGTGCGGCGGCCCAAGGCGATGACGCTCTTCGTGAACGCGCCGAAGTTCGCAACGCTCGCGTAGACGCTACCCTCGCGCGTCGCCCTGTCTGTACCCACGCGGCCGGGGGCGCTTCGGGCCGCAACGTTGATCAGCTCACGCGCGACCTCGGGGCCGAGCGCCTTCACCATCTCTGCGATCTGCTCGCGAGTCATTACTTCACACTCCTGGGATGTAGCTTTTGAATGCCTCGACGAAGCTCTTCGCGGCATCGGCGGCTCGGCATAGCACCCGGTAAATGGGTGCGGATTTCGCGCGTGGCTCAGCCGTTGCTGATGGCTTCGGCGTTCGCTTCGGCCGAGCTGCCCGCGGCTGGCGTCGGCGTCGCCTGCGGCTCGTTTGGTTTCTGTCCGGGCAACAGCTCGGCGAAGCCCTGACGCTCGGGGTGTGGCTTGAACCCGGCTTCGGTGCGCCACTCGTCGAAGCTGAACGCGCTTGGAAGCGTGCCCATCACGCGCAGCCGGTGCTCGCGGTCAGCCGGCACGGGTGAGTCGTAGGAAAGGATCACGTCGTCGTCGAAGCGGGGTGCAAGGTGCTTCTGGATCGCGGCGAGAAACACCTCGGCGCGCGGCTTCGTCGCCTGCTCTGCCAGGTGCTCGCGTGCAGCGAAGCTCGTCGCCTTGTTACTGCTCGTCACGTCGCCGACGATCTCGGGCGGCACGCGGTAGACCATCCGGATGTAATCCATCAGGAACTTCCGCAAATCGACGAGCTGCATGTCACGAAAGGGCGTGTCGAGCCGGGCAAACGTCGTCTTGCCGCTCGTGATCATCACCCGGCCCGCGTTCGCCGGCCCGCCATACTCCCGAGCCAGCGATTCCTTGAACGCCTTCGCGGGGCCTGCCTGCGATTCGTTGAAGCCCTCGATCGCGATTACCGCGCCCGGCAGCATGTTGTTGTAAAAGGCGTTCTTCGTGTAGCGCGCGGCGTGCTCGTCGGTGTCGACCTCGTCGCCGAGCGCATAGGCGATCCCAATGCCGCGCCCGAGCGGGTCAGCCGGGTTCAGGCGCTTCACGTAGACGACGCTCGCGGCTGGAAGCGTGAACATGCGACCGCCAGCCGTGACCGTGTATGTGCGCTCCCCCTTCGGCTTGCTCAGGTCAGGCAGCGCGAGCACACAATCGGGCGGCACCGGCCATAGGCCGACCGGCACGCCCGCGAGTTCCTCGACGACCGCGAAGAACTCGCCCGTCAGGTCGTAGTGCGTACAGAACAGCTTCGCGAAGTCGCGACCCGTCATGTAGTCGTTCGGGTCCGCGAGCAGCCGCAGCAGTGGATGGTCGGGCAGTTCGACCGCGCCCGCCACGTCGACGAGCGCCTTCAACCGACCGCGGCGCTCGTCACCACAGACCCGGCGAAGTGACACGTCGACGAGCGCCTTCCGAGTGGTGGGGTCGCGCCGCTGGAAGGCACGCCACGTCACGCCAGCGAAGGCGTCACCGACCGTGTCGACGATCGTCCCGAGCCACGGCATTTCGGCATACGCCGCGAGCAGCGCGGGCACCTCGCGACGTGGCGGGGCCGAAGTCCACCGGCTCAGCTCCAAGCCGGTTCCCTTGCGCTTGCTGCCGCTCAGCGCGGCGCGCACCCTGTCGAGCATTCCCATTGCGTGACCTCGGACGGCGAAGCACTGCTCAGCGCGCTTAGTCGGCCGCGCCACCCAAGCTAAATGGGTGCGGTTTCGCGTAGTTTTTCTGTCGGTTGCAGGGGGAGCAAGCTCGGCGCGGTGGAGGTTTCCCCTAGAATCATCGCCTTGGGAGCCTCAAAACTCGATGGGACGCGCACGGGTGTAGCCGCAGCGGGCGATGCGTTCAGGATCACGCCACTGCCATGAGCAGATCGCCACAGGGCCGCGCGTTTTTTCTCGAAATTTTTCGAGCGTGTGCGCGCTCCGAGCAAGGTCTAGATCCGCCCGTGCCGGAAAGTCCGAGCCGGGGGGTAAGCAGCCGAGCGCGAAACCTCCTCGACACACACGGTCGCCTGCGCACTCCACGTGCCGAGCCCTGCGCGCCCCGCTTTGAAGGCTGGGGTGTCCAAACCGGCCTGCCTGCTCCGTCAAATTCTCACCTAGACTCGGAGAACCATGTCCGAACCCCGCCGTCACCACGTCGTTCCGCAAATGCACCTCAAGCGCTTTGCGGACCATAAGCACCGCATCGTTATGGTCTCCCGAGACCAGAAGAAGCGCTTCAAGCTCGCGACAAAGGAAGCGTGTGTCCAAACGGATTACTATGCCGTTGAGACAGAAACCGGACGGACGCAAGAGATGGAAGGGATCCTGAGCCTCATCGAGAGCGAGGCCGCTGAAGCCATCAAACTGATGCTCAGCGGTAAATTTCCTCCTTCTCCTAAGGACCGGGAAGCAGTCGCCATGTTCATTGGGTTTCAATGCGTGCGTGGAGACGAGGCCCGTCAGGGCTACGAACAACTCGTCGACATGATGACCAAAAAGAGCGTCGTCGAGTACCTCCGCAAGCAAGAAGGTCGCGAGCCGACTGAAGAGGAGATCAAGGCCCAAAGGCTCCTCTTGAGCAATCTGGACGCCACCACCATCAAGCTGCTTCAGAATGTGAACATCATGATCATGCTTGAGCTGGGCCCTAGATTCGCGGAATACATGGTCCAGCGCAGCTGGATACTCGTTGACCACGGCGAGCCTTGCCTGCTCACATCCGACACGCCAGTCGCGAGATGGTCGAAGCCAACTGGTCCGGGGGACTTTGTGGTTCACGGGTACGGCACAGCGGACCAGATCCGGATGCCACTGTCTCCTAGGCACTCTCTGGTTCTGGACCGGAATGAGGGACTTGAAGAGCGGGTGTTGCACATGGGGTGCAAGCTAGGCCCTGAGCTTGGGGCAACACTGAACAAGCTTGTCGCCTACAATGCCCGCCGCTGGATTTTCCATCACCCGGATACGGACCCACTGAGGGGAATCACGCTTCCGCCAGCCGATCCAGTATTGAGGATTGGCTGACCCGCTGGGCGCATTATCCCTGAGACACTATCCACGGGACCTAATCCGCCTGTCGCACTCCTGGACGTCTACACACCGCGCCTGCCAGCGGCGCCGTCATGCACCGGCATCCGTCAGTCGCTCGTCGACGGTCAGCTCGCCTTGCCCACGCAACAGGCGCACGCCGCATAGCTCGCAGGGCATCACGTACAGGTTGCGCCGTCGAGCTGCCTCGCGGTCTGAGCAGGCCAAGTGCCGAGCCCCGACGGTGCGCTCGTAGGTGATGACCTCGCCCGGCTCAATGGATAGCGAGCACACGGCACACGGCGCGCGTCTCTTGGCGGTCAGGGTGGGCAGCTCAGCGCCCCCGCTCGACGAGCATCAGGCGCAGGTCGGCTAGCGCACGCACGAGCATCCGGTCGACGCGGCTCTTCGGCGCTCCCCAGGCTTCGGCCACGGAGCGCACGGACTGAGCCGGCCGGTTGATACCGAACACGCGGGAGACCAGATCACGCCGGTCGGGCGCTAGGTAGCGCACAGCCTCGAAGACACGGGCCCGGCGCTCGGCGGCGAGTAGCATCAGCTCGGGGTTCTCGTCGTCGGCATCCTTGCTGCCGAGCACCCGAAGAGCGCCTTCGACTTCCTGCCAAAGCCACATCTTGCCGGTCACGCGGTCAGCTTCCGGCGTCGTTGCGTCGGTGCTCTCGGCACGGATCGCGGGGCGCTCGCCACGCTCACCCCCAACCGTGCGCCCCTTGTGCGCTCCGTCGCGCAGGTGAACATCGCTCGCGTGCATTCGCGCGCATTGCTCGCAGGCCGTCCGGGCACGGAAGTGAGCGACCTCGCCGAATGACTGTCCGCCCCTCGTGGGGTCGTACTTCTCGATCGTGCGAAGAACCGCGATCGGGGCGATCTGTTCAAGGTCGCCGGATGTTTGGGTGCCCGCGAAGCGCCACGCGAGCTTGACGACTTGCTTGATCACAAGAAGGGTAGACACGAGCAGCCAAGCAAACAGCAGCCTTACGGTCAGTGCGTCGCCCGTTCTACATGCGAGTATTATTCGCGACACAGGGGCAGCTTGTCGCTCTGCTCGCGTGGTGAATGAGTGGTTCGCGTTGCTCAGTGTGGCACCGGCACTGAGGGGCGCCGAGTCGTGAAGCCTCATCGGATCAAAACTCCAGAAAGCGGCTCGTCACGGCCGACGTCGTCTAGCTCCGAGCGCACGCTTCCTGATACCTCGCCCGTGGGCGGTGAGGGGCTCGCGCCAAATTCGAACGCTGAGAAGCATTGCGCCCAGGATCTAAATAAGTGCGATTCAGCGAGAGTGGCTCAGCCGAATGATCAGTCGCGCTCGCGAACCTGCTGTCATGCCGAGCAAGCGTCAACGGCGGCACGTCACCGTCGAGCCCCCGAAAACTCCTAAACGCGCGCACCTCACAGGCGCTCACCTCTCCCCTATCCCTACTCCTACATCAACTTTCTCTAGGGGTTTATAGAACTAGAGATCTGACGCTTTGACGTGCCCCCCCGCGATGCCGTGGCTAGTGCTTGCGCCTCCGCTGTGTCGCCGAGCAGTCGTCAAGCGCGGCGGCGTCAAAAACGAGGGAGTGAAAACCCCTAAACGCGCGCACCTCACAGGCGCTCACCTCTCCCTTATCCCTACTCCTACACCAACTTTTTCTATGGGGTTATGAGACTAGAGATTTGACGCGTTGACGTGACACCACCTTCGCAGTGCCGCTCGTGCCGGCCGGGCCAGTCTCGGGATCCGCACCCATTTAGGGCGATGTGCACTCTTCGCCCCGACCTGTTTCATCGCTTCCCGATATCGCCGGCAGCTACGCCGTTCGGGTTCGTGAGCTGCTCGCGACTCGCGACGCCCCCATGACCGCGGCCGAACGTACGAGCGCGCTCGGCTGTAACGAGCGGCGCGTTCGTGAGGCGCTCGATCGGCTCGTGTTCTGCTCCGAGGTCGAAGTCGAGCGACGGCACACGCCCGGCAAGCGCAGCGCGCTCCCAGGTAGCTTGTGCCAGTTCGCCCGGTGGAAGAGACCGCCCTCGCGTTCACCTGCGGCGCGGAGAAATATGACGCCGAAGAACTTCCGATGCGGGACGAACTGGCGTTGCTACGTCGGTGCGGCGTTGCGGCACACGCTCGCCTTCACTCGCGGCGAGGACACCGATCCCGAGACCGGGCTTTCGCACCTGGCAGACGCCGCCGCGTGCCTGATGATCCTGCGCGAGCTACAAATCGACTCGCTCGGAACGGACGACCGGATCAAGGGCTCGGCCCCTGTCGCACGCTGGTTCAGAAAGGCGGGGGAAGGGGCATGACTGAACCCACTGCGACGCAAGCCAAGCCGGTGAACCTGCCCGAGTTCCTCACCGTCGACGAAGCCGCAGGTCTCCTGCGCGTGAACCGGAAGACGCTCTATGAGTCGATCCGACTGGGACAGGTGCCGGGGGTTGTTCGCGTGGGGAAATCGCTGCGGATCCGCCGTGCTGCCTTGGTAGGGTCTTCCGTGGGTGAGGGCCGTGATTCTGCGCTTGCGAGTCGGCGATGAGCGTCAGGTTACGGCAGTGGAAGAACAAGGCAGGGAAGGTTGAGGAGGCTTGGCAAGTGGACTTCGTGTTTCAGCACTCCGACGGGAGACGACAGCGAGTCGTGAAGTTCTCGCCTGTCCAAACTCGTCGAGGCGCTGAGCAATACGAGCGCGAGCTTCGCAGCGCCATTCTGAATGGGACCTTCGGAAAGGAGCAGAAGAGCGAGGAGCGGATCACGCTGGCGAAGTTCACGCAGCGATTCCTCACCTTCAGCGAGAACAACAACAAGAACTCTAGCGTCTTCAGCAAGCGCCAGATTCTGAAGCACCACATCACGCCTTTCTTCGGTGAAATGGCTTTGGCTGAGATCGGCCCCGCCGAAATCGAAGACTTCAAAGCCTTGATGCGAAGCAAGAGGTCAGCCGCACGCGCCCGGAAGGAAGCCCCTACAAAGGCTGCGATCCGGAAGCGGCAGAATGCGGATGCCAAGCCCCTAAGCTTGAAGACGATCAACAACGTTCTGACCGTGCTTCACAAGCTGCTGTCGCTCGCTGAAGAACAGCGGGTCATCTCACAGGCTCCACGCGTGAGGCTCTTCGGGAAGATCGCGAAGCCCGCCTTCGACTTCCTGAGCTTCGACGAAGCCGAGCGGCTTGTCGCCGCCGCTGAACCGGAATGGCGACTCGTGCTGCTCGTCGCCCTCAAGTCGGGGCTGCGGCAGGGGGAGCTAATCGGGCTCCAGTGGAACGATCTCAGCCTGCCGCAGGGCTTGCTCCACGTCCGACGGACAATCTGGCGCGGGATAGAGGGCTTGCCGAAGGGCGGGCGCGAGCGAACGGTCGATTTGCCCGCGTCCGTGGTGGATGTCCTAAAGGCACACCGGCACCTTCGGGGTCGCTTCGTCTTTTGCCAAGAGGACGGACAGCCACTAACGCCGGGGAAGATGAAGGCGCCGCTTCGTCGTGCGCTCCAGGCGGCGGGCATCACCCGCGAGCAGGGGCAAATCGGCTGGCACGACCTGCGGCACACCTACGGGAGCCACCTCGCCATGAGGGCCGTTCCGTTGAAGGTGGTCCAGGAGTTGATGGGACACGCGACCATCGAAATGACGATGCGCTATGCCCATCTGAGCCCCGACACGCGGAGAGAGGCGGTCTCTGTTCTCGACCGCCCCTCTGTTCCCGTGTGCGACATACGTGCAACACGGGCGGTTGAAGCGTCTAACCACCCGTAACTACAAGGTGAAACTGTGGAGGCGGAGGGAATCGAAGCCGCTGCCTACTCGAACACGCCGATGCCCGGGTCGCTGCCGCCGGGCTTCGTGGGCTTCGTGGGCCGGGGCGTCGGAGCGGCACGCACCGGCTCCAACCGCACGCTCACGCGCTGCTCCGCCATGTCCGCGAGCCGGCTGTAGTCCAGGGTCTTCTCCTGGTCCTGATGCCCGGAGAGCTTGAAGCGCAGCTCGGTGACCTTGGAGCGCGGCATGAGCAGCTTGGTGGGCGTGGTGCCGATCTGCGCATCACCATCGAAGATGGCCGCGCCGGACGGCGAGGAGGTGAACTCCACCGTCACGTCCTGTGGCAAGGCCGCCGGAGGAGGCGTCGCCGGCGGATCCTGCACCCGCGTGGACGGCGGCGCTTCCACAGGCGCCTTCGGAGGCGTCATCGCCACGGGGGCCTGCGGCGTCTCACCACCCCCGCGCGCCATCACCACCGCTACGCCCGCGCCAATCAGCAGCAGCGGCACGCCGATGATGGCCGCCTTCACGCCCCCGGACATGCCCTTGGGCGGCGGCGGAAGCTCCGGCTCCACGTGGCGGGGGGCAGGGGGACGCGGCCTGTTCGACGACGCCGGCGCCGGGCTGTTCCCGTTGGACGTCGCCCGCGGAGCCGCCGCCGGCGCTCCCGCCGACGTGCCGCTTCGAGGCGGAGCCAGGCCCACGCGTGAGCCCGTCTTGCCCGTGGCCGGCGCACGGCCCGCGCGGCTGCCCGAACCCAGCCGGCTGCCCGAACCCGCGCGGCTCCCAGAGCCCGCGCGGCTGCGGCTGCCCGTCCCGCGCTCGGCGCCGGGCGTGCCGCCCGTGGGGTGCGCGTCCAGCTCGTCGGCGGACAGCCCCTCCACCGCGTCCAGCAGCGAGTCGATGAACTCCTGCGCGTTCTGGTACCGGTCCTCCTTCTCCGGCGCGAGCGCCTTGGTGAAGAAGGCGTCCAGCTCCGGCGGCACCGGCGCGCCCTGGCGCTTGCTGTTCACCGGGGGCACGGGCTGCGTCAGCGACGCCGTCAGCGCCTTGCGCACCGTGTTCGCGCCGTAGGGCGAGCTGCCCGTGAGGCAGAAGTAGAGCACGCCCGCCATCGAGTAGAGGTCGGAGCGCTGGTCCACGGACTCGCCGCCGGCCTGCTCGGGCGGCATGTACTGCGGGGTGCCCAGCACCTGGCCGGTGGAGGTGAGCTGCTCCTCCTCGTCCTGCTCCAGGGCCTTCACCAGACCGAAGTCCAGCACCTTGACGAAGTCCTTCCCGTCGAGCGCCTGGACCATGATGTTGTGCGGCTTCAGGTCGCGGTGGACGCAACCCTCGTCGTGCGCGTGCGCCAGGCCCAGCGTGGCCTGCTCCAGCAGGTTCACCGCGCGGCGCAGCGTCATGGGCCCTTCGCGCTTCACCAGCTCCTTGAGGCTCTCCCCCTTGAGGAGCTCCATCACGTAGTAGCAGGTGCCGTCCGCGGCCCGGCCGAAGTCGAAGATGGTGATGACGTTCGGGTGGCGCAGCCGGCTGGCGATCTCCGCCTCGCGGCGGAAGCGCTCGAAGAACTGGGGCGCCGCGGCGAGCGACGGGTTGAGCGTCTTCACGGCCACCGGGCGCTGGACGGACGTCTGCGTGGCCCGGAACACCATGCCCATGCCGCCCTGGCCCAGGACGCTTTCAATCTTGTAGCGGCCGTCCAGCACCTGGCCCAGGAGCTGGAGGCTCTGCGCTGAGCACAGGTGATCTTGACCTTCGGTACTACCGCAGTGGGGACAGGGGGCGGCCATGGGTGCCGGGAGTATAGGCAAGCCCCGCCTTCCGCCCAACCGGGGAGATGTGCCCCCTGGGCAGTCAAGCAGGCATCAGAACCGTTCCCGAAGGGCTTGCGGGCTGTTATCTCCCCCCTCCGCCATGAGCCTCGTCATCGCCCAGGACATCAGCCTCGCCTACGGAAAGAAGGTCCTCTTCGACGAGGACAATTTCACCCTCGGTCCCAGGGACCGGGTGGGCCTGGTGGGGGCCAACGGGACGGGAAAGTCGTCCCTCATGAAGATCATCGCCGGGGCGAGCCAGCCGGACGGGGGCACCGTCCAGTACAGCCGCCGGGCCCGGGCGGGCTACCTCCCCCAGGAAATCGCCGGCCTGCCGGAGGGCACGGTGGTGGAGGCGGTCATGAGCACCGTCCCCGGCCGGGACTCCCTGGAGGTCCGGCTGAAGGACACGGAGGCGGCGCTCGCCGGCAGCTCGGACGAGGAGGAGCAGCTGGAGCTGGCCCAGACGCTGGCGGACCTCCACGCGGAGCTGGACGACTTCGAGAACCGCTACGGCCGGCACCACGCCGAGCGCATCCTCAAGGGCCTGGGCTTCAAGGACGCGGACCTGTCCAAGCCCACCCAGGCGCTGTCCGGCGGCTGGCGCATGCGCGCGGCGCTGGCGGGACTGCTCCTCCAGGACCCGGACCTGCTGCTGTTGGACGAGCCCACGAACCACCTGGACGTGCCCACGCTCGCGTGGTTCGACGGGTTCCTGCGCCGCTCCAACAAGGCGATGGTGCTCATCTCCCACGACCGCGACTTCCTCAACCGGCAGATCAACCGGGTGGTGTCCCTGGAGATGGAGGGCGTGCGCGAGTACGCCGGCAACTACGAGGACTACAAGCGCCAGCGCGCCGAGGAGATGGTGCTCCTGCAGGCGCGGGCGGAGAAGGTGGAGCAGCGCCGCGCGGAGCTGCAGGGCTTCATCGACCGGTTCGGCGCGAAGGCCACCAAGGCGAAGCAGGCGCAGAGCCGCGCGAAGATGCTGGCCAAGCTGGAGAAGGTCCAGGTCCTGGAAGAGCGCCAGACGATGAAGTTCCGCTTCCCGGAAGTGGAGCGCAGCGGCCGGGACGTGGTGTTGATGGAGGACATCACCAAGCGCTACGGCGCGCTCACCGTCTATGACGGGCTGAACGCGCGGCTGGAGCGCGGCCAGCGCATCGCCGTGGTGGGCGCGAACGGCGCGGGCAAGACGACCCTGCTCAAGATGGTGGCGGGGGAGCTGGCGCCGGACAGCGGCAAGGTGACGGTGGGGCACAACGTGGTGGTGGGCTATTACGCGCAGCACCACGCGGACAAGCTGGACCGCCGCAACACCATCATCGAGGAGGTGCGGCCCCTGGCGGAGGACAAGCCGGAGAGTTACGTGCGCGGCGTGCTGGGCGCGTTCCTCTTCAGCGGCGACGACGTGGACAAGCCCATCGGCGTGCTGAGCGGTGGCGAGCGCGCCCGCGTGGCGCTGGCGAAGCTGCTGCTGGTGCCGTCCAACTTCCTCCTGATGGACGAGCCGACGAACCACCTGGACCTGGACTCGTCGGAGATGCTGATTGAGGCGCTGAAGCTGTACGGCGGCACGCTGCTGTTCGTCAGCCACAACCGCAGCTTCATCAACAACCTGTGCACGCACGTCTGGGAGGTGGCGGACGGCAAGCTCACGTCGCACGCGGGCAACCTGGACGAGTACCTCTACCACCAGGAGCAGCTGCGCCTGACGGCGGAGGGCGCGGACACAGGCGCGGCGAGCGGGAAGGGCGGGGCGGCGGGTGCGGGTCCGGTGTCGGAGAAGGATCGCAAGCGCCTGGAGGCGGAGGCCCGCCAGCGGCGCTCCGTGGTGGAGGGCCCCATCAAGAAGGAGATCGCGAAGCTGGAGGAGCGCATCGCGAAGGTGGAGGCCGAGCAGAAGGAGCGCGAGGGCCAGCTGGCGGACCCGGTGCTCTACAACGACTTCGCCCGGGCGAAGCCGCTGATGGACGCGCACCGCACGGGCAAGGAGGAGCTGGAGGACCTCTATGCCCGCTGGGAGGCCGCGCAGGAGAAGCTGGCGGCGGCGCAGGCCTGACGCGGGAGGGCTGGACAGGGGAGGGGCCTTGGAATCCAATCCAAGGCCGCCCGAAGTCCGGAGCCTCCATGTTCTTTGGCCGTTCCAACGAAAACCCGACGTTCATTCCACACAGCAAGATTTCCGCGGCGGTCCAGGACCTGATTGAAGGTGCCCAGCGGGAGCTGACGCTGGTGACACCGTATTTCAAGCCCTGGAATCATTTGCAGAATGCCATCCGTGGCCGGCTCAAGGCGCATGTCCCGGTCACACTGGTCATCCGGGCGGATGAGCTTGCCAAGACCTCTGCACATCTCCAGCCATTCGCTGCGGAGGGAGCCCAGATCCTGAGCTTGGACCGGCTGCATGCGAAGCTCTACATGAGCGAAAAGTGCGCCGTCCTGACCTCAATGAATCTCCTGGAGACTTCCGCACTCAATAGCTGGGAGTGTGCGTTGCAGATTACGGCCAGTGACTCGCCAGCGCTGTTCAAGCAGTTCTCGGAGCAGGTCCTGGCTATTCGCGAGGCGTCCACCCGGGTCTCGCTCTCATCAATGACCGGGGCTCCGGCTCCCTCACCACAACCGGCAGCGAAGCAGGAGTTCAACTTCATTCAGCACTTTGGCGTCAAAAAGACTGACCTGAAGCCCGAGATGATTGAGGCGCGCCGCACGTACCCACGCGCCTATGAGAACTGGTCGGACGATGAGGCGGAGGTCGTCGCTAAGTTCGCTCAGGGCGGACGAGACGCCGAGACCATCGCCAAGCTCTTGGGACGCCAGCCCAGCGCCATCGAGCGGAAGCTGAAGGAGCTGTTCTAGGGTCGCCATGGCCCACATCTCTAAAGAGGTTGCGTACAACCTCATCGTCGAGCTGGGACTGCCTCAGGTCATCCTGGACATCTTCGAGGGCAATTCCCCGGAGGACTGCAGCTATCGGTATGGGCGTCCGGATGAGTACTACCGGATGACCGAAGAGCATCAGGCGAACTACGGCGCGGACGCCGTGGTGCCATTCATGGACAACAGCAACTTCGACGTTCTGTTCGCCTATGATCGACAGCGGCATGCATATCTTCGCTTCTACGTGGAATCGCCAACGGAGGGGCTCGCCCAGCCCTTCTGCTCATGGCAGCAGCTCATGGCTCAAGAGTTCATACGTCACTACGAAGATGAAATGGACAACGCCCTCCTTCGTGATTTCGCGAAGCGGTTCGACTTCCATTTCGTAGAGGAGTTGATCGAACTGGGAGAGCGGGACTGCCGGGAGGACGACGAGAGGTGGCTCGCGGAGTGCGAAAAGTTCGTCGCCTGGGTTGGCGAACGAGGGGACAAGGCGCTGCCGTAGGCGGGTTATTGAACATCGAAGGTCTTCCGGACGGGGGCGCCACCGCGCTCGATTTGCAGCTCGATGCGCCGGGCGTCCCGCAGCTTCGTGAAGGCCTCCAGCGCCTTGTCGGGGCTGTCCAGGTCCAGGCCGTTGATGCGCTGGAGCACGTCTCCGTTGCGCAGCCCCAGCCGCGAGAAGAACGACTCCTCGCGGATGGAGAACAGCTTGAATCCCACGGGGCGGCCGTCCTTGAAGGCGGGCACCACCCGGGCCTGCATCGACAGCTCAGGCAGGTGCGTGAGCGCTTCGGTGACGTCCTCGCGCGGCACCGCGTAGGTGTCTGGCCCCGTCTCCCGGATGCCGCGGCCCAGGCCTGAGCCTCCGGGCTGCGCGGCCCCCGGATGGGCGTTCACCGCGACGGGCGGCACGCTCCCGAATCCGTCGACGTACTCGAGCCGCCCGTCCACCAGCAGCAGGATGCGCTCCCGCTCGATGGCGAAGACCCGCGCCCCCTGGATGAGGTCACTGACCATCAGGCTGTGCGCGCTGCCGGCCGGTAGCTCGTGGATGGAGGCCATGGACCACCTGGGATCCTGCGCCACCAGGGTGCCCAGCAGCCGGATGGCCAGCGTGCTCCGGTGGATGTCCGGCGGCCGCTCTGGATCCACCTCTACGCCGGTGACGAAGGAGAGCCCCGTCAGCTGTGCCAGGCGCGTCTCATCCAGCGCCCTCGAGGGAGGGACGTTCGATGGCACCGAAGCCGCCGCCCAGGTGTCCCGGAGGCCTGGCAGCACGAAGGCGCTGGTCACCTGATTCGCGATCAGCGCGGACGTCAGGGCACACGAAAAGACAAGCAGGACGAACAGGCCCTGAACGGGCCGCTGCATTCCATCATTCATGACAAAGGCCTCCCTGTTTGGAACAGGGAGGCCTTGAGCAAACCAGGGGCCAGCGGCTCCCCAGAGGGGGCGCGGTGGGCGCTGAGGCCCGGTCCGGGACCTCGTGTCAGGAAACGCGGTGCCAGCAATGACAACCCGTCATGACACGGTGTCCGTCCGCCCTCAGTGGCCGTAATAGAAGGCTGAGCCCCAGAGGTAGGCGGTCCGGCTGGCGGGAGCCGTGCCCACCAGGCAGTGCGCGCCGTCATAACCGCCGATGATGCAGTGGGGAGTCGGCGTGATGTAGAGGTTGTTCGCCCACTTGAACGGCGTCGAACCCCAGGGCAGCGGCATGACGAAGCAGTTGGCCCCGTCGAACGTCGACGGCGCGGGGCACGCGTTGCCGGGGCCGGGCGTCAGGTAGAGGTTTCCGGACCAGACGAAGTAGCTGGTGCTCCAGGAGGGGTAGGGGAGGATGTAGCAGTTCGCCGTGTCCCAGCCGGAGGGCGCCGGGCAGTAGGTGCCGGGCAGCGCGTTGACGTAGTAGGCGTTGTTGTGGACGAACGCCGTCAGCCCGGAGGGCACGTTCATCACGTGGCAGTTCGCCCCGTCCCAGCTCGCGGTGAGGGGCGCGCCCGTGTGCGACGTGACCTTCGGCGCGCAGGGGTTGTAGGGGTTGTAGGGCGTGGCCGCCGAGAAGAACGCGTACGAGTCCGCGTTGCGGACGGCGCTGCTGGGATTGCTGCTCGCGAGCGCCAGGTTGGCGGAGTAGCCGTACTGGATGTCTTCCGTCTGCGCCACGACCCGGAAGTGGCTGACTTCATGAATCAGGGTGTCTGCCTTGGAGCCCGGACCCGTCATGGGCGCGGGCCAGAATCCGGAGCACAGGTGGATCTTGTATTCCTTCCGGGGCTTGACGTAGGCGTAGGCGTTGCTCTGGTTGCAATCGCAGTAGAACTTGAACGTCTCGTTGTCCACGGCGTTCCGAATCTTCCGGAAGTTCTCACGGACGGTGCTGTAACGAGAGCTGTCGTAGGCGCCGAACCATTGGGTGTAGCGAGTCACCGGGCTCGCCGCCACCAGGTAGTCATAGGAGTCGTTCGCGTAGTTCAGGGCGTGCTGCCGGGCGTCGATCAGCGCGTTCTTCTGCGAGCTGCTGCACTGCTTCCACTTCTCGTTGCTGCCATTGACGATCTTGGTCTGCGGTTCGTCGTCCAGGTCGTCCGGATCCAGCGGCGGCTCGCGACCCTCGATGTCGAGGAAGACGACGTTGGAGACCGCCGTCCCCCGGCCCATCCTCGCGTCCAGGAGCTCGGTCTTGAACTGGACCGTGTAGGTCCCCGAGGCGGAGAGGTCGTAGTTGTCCCAGAGCGAGGCGATGCCCGAGATGCTCTCTCCCGGCTTCAGCGTGAGGTAATCGCTGTCCGCGGGCGCGTCGCGCCGGTAGAGCCGGCCGATGTAGTCCACCGGCTTGCGCTCCAGGGCGACGGTGAAGATGTCCGCCTGGATGCCATCCACGACAGGCGTCTGGTAGCCGAGGATCCGCACCGGCTCCTTCGATACGTTCGTGAATGTAACGGCGAGGTCCACGGGCACGTCCGCCGGAAACTTCGCCACCTTGGACGTGAGCTTGATGTCGATGGCCTCCACTGCGCTTGCGTGTAATGGGATTGAAACGAGCGCGGCCACGATGAGACAGATCAATTTCATCCAGACAGGGTGCAATATTCTGGGTGAAATTATCAACGTGACAAATGCGTCGTGCGAGACGCCGATTTGTAACCTGAATTGCTACAGCGGCTATTTGAAGATCTTCGACAGGAGCCACACGACGGCGGATTCGGCGGCGCTGTTGTTCAGGTGCCGGGCCCGGCGGCCGTAGGTTTCGCTGGGCTGGGCCTTGGTCAGCTCGTCCGTGTACGGCGCGGAGCCATCCGGCGCGCAGCTTCCACAGTACAGCCGCTCCTCCCAGACGAACCCGTAGCGCACGTCCATCCGCCGGCCACACGTCACGCAGGCCGGCTCGTCACCCACGCGCACCTTGGGCAACAGGCTCAGGCTTCGCTTGGGGTCGTACTCGTGCTCGAAGTCAGCGGCGATGGGCTGTGGCTCATGGCGGGCTTCCGGCTCCGCGGTCTTCTGGAGCCGGGCCAGCTCCGCAGCGTCGAGGGCCACGCCCCGGCACTTCGTGCAGACGTCCACCGCCACGCCCCGCAGCTCCACCATGGGCAGTGGCGCGCTGCCGCACGTGGGGCAGGTGGGCGCCTGACGCCCGCAGGACGGACAGCCCGGGACGTACTGGAGCGAGGTCTCACAGCCCTTGCAGCGCCCGGGCTTGCCCTTCGCGTGCTCGAAGACGGCCGTCAGCGTGGGCGCGCCGACGACACGCGCCAGCATCTCCTCCTCGAACCAGGCGGCCCCGCAGGCTCCGCACTCGTCGCGCACCAGCCCCCGGGCGTAGGTGTTGCGCATCGTCGTCTGGCAGAAGGGGCACGCCTGCATGGCGCCCTCAGCCTACCGGGTCTTTCCCGGAAACGGGATGCCGCGGGACTCACCCCGTGCGGCGGCGCTTCTCCTTCTTCGGCTTGGGCTCGGGCGTCTTCGGGGCCGGCGCGGGTTCGCGCAGCTCCTCCGGGATGGGG
>NZ_RAWR01000420.1:0-2323 GCF_003986945.1 Corallococcus sp. AB018
GTCCCATGCACACCGGGCCCGGCCGTCCGCCCACCCCTCCAGGAGCAAGGGAAGCGCTGCCAGCGACGTCCAATCGTGTTAGAGCGCCCCCCATGGCCACGACCCCCGAGAACGATCCCTTGCGCGCACGGCTCCAGCAGATGGAGCAGCAGGCCGAGCAGGGCGGCGGCGCCGACCGCATCGCCAAGCAGCACGAGGCCGGCAAGCTCACGGCCCGCGAGCGCATCGACCTGCTGCTCGACCCCGGCTCCTTCAGCGAGCTGGACAAGTTCGTCACCCACCGCAGCAACGACTTCGGCATGGGCGACAAGAAGATTTTGGGCGACGGCGTCGTCACCGGCTACGGCACCGTGGAAGGCCGCCAGGTGTTCGTCTTCGCCCAGGACTTCACCGTCTTCGGCGGCTCGCTGTCCGGCGCCTACGCCCAGAAGATCTGCAAGATCATGGACCTGGCCACCCGCGTGGGCGCGCCCGTCATCGGGCTCAACGACTCCGGCGGCGCGCGCATCCAGGAAGGCGTGGAGAGCCTGGCCGGCTACGCGGACATCTTCCTGCGCAACACGCTGGCGTCCGGCGTCGTCCCCCAGATTTCGCTCATCCTGGGGCCGTGCGCGGGCGGCGCGGTGTACTCGCCCGCCATCACGGACTTCATCATGATGGTGAAGGACACGTCGTACATGTTCATCACCGGCCCGGACGTCATCAAGACGGTGACGCACGAAGAGGTCTCCAAGGAGTCCCTGGGCGGCGCGCTCACGCACAACCAGAAGTCCGGCGTGGCCCACTTCGCCGCGGAGAACGAGCAGGCCGCCATCGCCATGACGCGCGAGCTGCTCTCGTTCCTGCCCTCCAACAACCAGGAGGACCCGCCCTCGCAGCCGTGCGAGGACGACCCGTTCCGCGCCGAGGAGTCGCTCAAGTCCATTGTCCCGGCGAACCCGAACAAGCCCTACGACATCAAGGAGATCATCCGCGCCATCGTCGACTCGAAGCACTTCTTCGAGGTGCAGGAGCACTTCGCGAAGAACATCGTCGTCGGCTTCGCGCGCATGAACGGCAAGAGCGTGGGCATCGTCGCCAACCAGCCCGCGGTGCTCGCCGGCTGCCTGGACATCGACGCCAGCGTGAAGGCCGCGCGCTTCGTGCGCTTCTGCGACTGCTTCAACATCCCCCTGCTCACCCTGGTGGACGTGCCCGGCTTCCTCCCCGGCACCGACCAGGAGTGGGGCGGCATCATCACCCACGGCGCCAAGCTGCTCTACGCGTACGCGGAAGCCACCGTCCCCAAGATCACGCTCATCACCCGCAAGGCCTACGGCGGCGCGTACGACGTCATGGCGTCCAAGCACATCCGCGCGGACATCAACTACGCCTACCCCACCGCTGAAATCGCCGTGATGGGTCCCGAAGGCGCGGTGAACATCATCTTCCGCAACGAGCTGATCAAGGCCCAGGACGCCAACGCCGAGCGCAAGAAGCTCACGGACGACTACCGCGAGAAGTTCGCCAACCCGTTCAAGGCGGCGGAGCTGGGCTACATCGACGAGGTCATCCGTCCGGAGGAGACCCGCGCCAAGGTCATCCGCGCGCTGGAGATGCTCAAGGACAAGCGGCAGGAGAACCCGCCGCGCAAGCACGGCAACATCCCGCTGTAGCAGTAGTCCCGGAACCCGCCCGCAGGCCTCCCGTCGCCTGGGGGGCAGGCGGGCGTCGTCACTTCCGGAAATTCTCAGCTAACGCCGGGGCTTTCACGGGGCCACTCAAGGAGCCCCCCACGTGTCCCAGCAGCGCCGACTCGTTCTCTTCCTCTCCGACGTCGAAGGAAACCTCACCGCTCTGCGTCAGACGCTCAAGGGCGTGTGCGAGGGGCTGGACCTCCCCTGTCCTGAAGTGAAGTGGGTGGAGTCCCGTCCGGAAGCACTGGCTGACAGCGGCTGGCACGTCGCGGAGATCCCCCTCGTCTCCGGCAAGATGTCCGGCAAGGTGTCCTCCCCCGAGGAGCACCTGGACGCGATGACGCAGGCCCTCTCCAAGGACTTCCGCGACCGCTCCATGGGCATGTACGTGGACCGGGAACACAGCTACGCACGCGTCTGCATGGCCGCCCCCAGCCGCCCACCCCGCGCCATGGAGGGCGAGTACCTGGACGTCCTGCGCCAGGCCGCGCGCTGGCTGGACGTGGAGACGACGGGGCTGGCCCGCCTTGATCATGTTGGCGCGGGCGCGGGTCTTCTCGCCCATGGCGTCCATGGCGGCGGCCGGCGGGCCGATGAAGATGATGCCGGCCTTCTCGCAGGCGCGCACGAAGGACGCGTTCTCGGAG
>NZ_RAWR01000421.1:0-2020 GCF_003986945.1 Corallococcus sp. AB018
ACACGTCCACCGCCATGCCCACCGCGTTCTGACACAGCGACTCCAGGCACGCTGCCAGCGGATGCCCCGCGTCCCCCGAGGCTTCCACCGACGCCTCCCACGCCGCCGCCAGCACCGTGCGCGTTGCCGCCTCCACCCGCAGCGACAGCCGCACCCGGCCGCCCTCGAACGGAGCCTCCCCGTGCCGGACGTCCTCCCCGTGAAGCGCGCCCCGATGTTCCTGCCCTGGAGTCGTCATGCTAGGCACCCATCCTTTCCCACACATCCCCTCCAGGCCAGGAGCCCCATGTCCGAGCCCTCCCATCCGCGCGACGGCGACTTCGAGCTCGTCACCCTTCGCAACGGTCACCGCGCCGTGCGCCACCTGGGCCATGGCGAGGTCATGCACCCCGCGGTGGGCCCGTGGCAGGAGGCCCTGCGCCTCTACGTCGACCAGCCCGGCCTCGCGGACCGCCTGCGCCAGCCCGGCCCGCCGCTCGTCATCCACGACGTGGGCCTGGGCGCCGCCACCAACGCCGTCGCCGCGCTCACCCGCGCCCGCGAACTGGGCCCGGACCGCGCCCGCGACCTGCACATCGTCAGCTTCGAGGTGGACCTGGCCCCGCTGCGGCTCGCGCTCGCGGACGCGGAGGGCTTCCCCTTCCTCCAGCCGTTCCGCGAAGCCGCTGAAAGCCTCATGAAGCACGGCGCCTGGAGCGAGCCCGGCATCCAGTGGACCCTCAAGCTGGGGGACGCGGTGCCCTTCCTGGAGCCGGACGCGGGCCTGCCCCCGGCGGACCTCGTCTTCTTCGACCCGTTCTCACCTGCGTCCAACCCGGACATGTGGACCGAAGCCGTCCTCGCCCGGGTGCGCCGGCATTGCCGGGAAGACGGAGAGGGCGCCCTGCTGATGACCTACAGCGCGGCCACGCCCACCCGCGTCACGCTGCTGCTCGCGGGGTTCTACGTGGGCGCCGGCGTGTCCACCGGCGCCAAGGGGGAGACCACCGTGGCCTCGACCCGCTACGAATCACTGACCGCCCCGCTGGGGACCCGGTGGTTGGAGCGCTGGGAGCGCTCGTCCTCCCGGGCCCCGCACGGGGGCACCCTCACGCCTGAGGTCGAGCGTCGCCTCCGGACGCATCCTCAGTGGCGCTGAGCGTCCCTTCCGCGGAAGCCTCGCTCCAGCGCAGGTGGAACGTCGCCGCCGTGCCGTCGAACTCCTCCGGCAGCGCCACCACCCGCCAGCCCCCGCACAGCGCCACCGCGCGCGCGAGCAGACCCGCCGCGAACGTCGGCTGATCCGCCAGCACGTCGTTCATCCAGAGCTCTAGCGACGTCGCGCTGCGCTCCACGATTTTGATTTCACTGAAGTTGTTGCCGGCGCGAAAGCCCAGGTCCGCCCGCAGCAGCATCCGCCGGGGACCGGCCAGCCGGCCCACGCCCAGCAGCGCACGGCCAAAGAAGGTGCCGAAGTAGGCGTCCATGAAGCGCTCGCCCAGGGAGTAGTACGCGGCCTCCGCCGGCACGCCGCCATAGACGTGGCCCGCCGCGATTCGCAGGAATTCCCGCCACTGCTCCAGCGAATAGGAGCGCTCCAGCTTTTTGTCGAGGTCCAGCCCCGCCCGCTTCAGGTGCTCGCGGCACGCCGGCGTCAGGCGGTTCTCCAGCGCGCGGACGAAGAGCGCGTCGACGGTCTGGGCGAAGACAAGCTTCTCAGGATTCATGGGGAGCACCCTACACGAAGCCCCCCATGCGATGCTCCCCCACCTGTGTACTGACGTTCAGTGTCGCGTCCCCCGAGTGTCAGGAAGCTGGCGCGCGCCGCACCCTTCGTGAAGTCCGGGTGTTTTCAGACCCTACGTCGACGGACCGTGCCACCAATCCGCGGAGCCACTGGTGCGCGGGGTCGCCGTCGAAGCGCTCGTGCCAGACCTGGAGGATGTCGAAGGGGCGCAAGGGGATGGGCGGGGGGAAGACCTGGAGTTCGTACGCGTCGCGGAACGCGGCGATGAGGCGGCGGGGCGCGGTGAGGACGTGG
>NZ_RAWR01000422.1:0-2251 GCF_003986945.1 Corallococcus sp. AB018
GGGCGGAGGCGGCGGCTCAGGCGCGGCGGCGGGCGCGAGCAGCGCGGCCAGCTCCGGGATGTCCGAACCGCGCTTCCAGTCCGGCATGCCCTGGCGCCAGAAGAAGCTGCGCGCACTGATGGTGCCCGCGGCCATCCACTCGGCCACGGCCGACTCGTCCAGCGGGCCCTCCTGCTTGTTGCGCACCATCACGAACCACGGTGCCCCGGCCGTCTGGCGGGGAGGCGCGGTGCGCGTGGGCTCATCGTCCCAGGGCGTCTGGGGGGCCGACGCAGGAGGTTTGGCCAGGGGAGCAGGAACTGCCGCGGCGGACACCGGTGCCGGAGCGGGGGCTGGCGCGGCGGCGCCACCTCCCGCCAGCGAACGCTCCTGGGCCCGGATGCGCTCCACGTCGGCGAGCGACACCACGCGGGTGCTCTCCTCCTCGGCGGGCCCTTCCACGGTGACGACGTTCTGGCAGTTCTTGCAGCGGACCTTGACCGTCTTGCCGCGGACCTTCTCGTCCGCAATGGAGTACCGCTTCTGGCAATTGTCGCAGGTGAAGTTCAAAGGGGGCGTCCGGCTCTCGGGGGAAACCGGCGGGGATGCTACCGCCAGAAATCTCCCGCGCAAACACACGGTTGACTCTGTTCTTCGGCCCATCTATTCAGCCGCCCTCGGTTTCACTCCAGGCTTCTACGAGGGTGGCGCATGCCGGCGAAGGATCTCGGGACCAAGCACTCGTGCTTCAAGTGCGGGACGAAGTTCTACGACATGAAGAAGCCGGACCCCATCTGCCCCAAGTGCGGGGCGGATCAGCGGGAGAACGTGGTCGCCAAGCCCACCGAGGGCCGGCGTGGCCGTCTGGCGGCAGCTCCGAAGGTCATCGAGCCCGAGCCCGAGGAGACGCCCGCGGCCGAGGAGGACGAGGAGAACCTCGACTCCTTCAGCGATGACGAGGAGTCCGAGTCCACCACCGAGGCCGCTGACGACGACGAGCTGTAAGGTCGCCCTCACGCCTGCATCATCAGGGGTCCCCCGAGCTGTTCGGGCGGGCCCCGTTGTCGTTTCCTGGCCCTGAGGCCACCGACCCGGAAACGGCCTGACCGGAGACGGGGGTCCCTCCCCAGGGGCCCACACCGCTCCGGGGTGTCATTTCTCAGGTGCCGCCCAGGCGCTTCAGCTGCCGCTCAGGCGCTTCAGCTGCCGCTCAGCCGCTCATGAGAGGACGCCAGCGACAGCTCGGTGAGCGCGCTCTCGATCTTCTCGTAGAGGTTGGGCCCCATCTCCTGCATGCCCACCGGCCGGGCGTCCTTGCGGCGCGCCCCCATGGGCAGGCGCTCCACCTCCACGGCTACCGTGGATTGCTTCCTGGTCTGATGCATCGCGACTCCCCCTCAGGCGGAAGTGTTGGCTTCCGAGAAAGCAATTTTGCCACCAAGACAGAAGTCTGAACAAGGGGCGTGCTTCCCGGCACTTATACGGAACCCCTGGCCCACGATTTCGTTGCCTCGGGGCCAGACGCGACAACGCTGTCAGGGACGCCCTATTTCCCCGAGCCGGCCTGACGCAGTGCTTCCACACCCCAGCTCTGATCGACCTGGACGGTCTCCCCCGCGCGGACGGTGACGGTCCGGGACGCTTCGGGGAGCCGGTCGTGCCAGAAGACGAGCGTGTGGGCCCCTTCCGGGACGCGCATCCGGAAGCGTCCGTCCGGGGTGGTGGTGGTGAAGTACGGGTGGTTGAAGGTGCGGACCACCGCGCGCATCCAGGGGTGCACGTCGCAGCGGACCTGGACGGTGCCCGGTTCGGCGGGCAGGGGGCGGCGCAGGGTCATGCCCTCCAGGGGCATGGCCACGTTGAAGACAGAACGGTTCGTCCCGGACTGGGCGCGCACGTTGTGCACCAGCGGGTCGGAGTTGCGCAGCAGCAGCTCGCCGCCGGCCTTCGCCGCGAGCGCGGGCGGTTCGTAGTGACACTGCTTCTGGTCCAGCACGGGCTGCGGCGCGGGCGTCTCCGGTTCAGCGAGCGCGGCGCCGTCCTGGAGCGACACCACGGCGTAGGCCAGGGCCCCTTCGCCCCCCACCACGAGCGAGCGGTCCTCCGCCTGGTCGCCACACACGCTGGCGACGGTGGCGGTGGTCGGCGCGCTGGGGGCCTGGGGAGGCGTCCCGGTCAGCACCACCCGCCCCTCGATTTCGCCCCACTTCACCGGCCCGGAGGGGCGCGGCGCCGCGCCCCTCCGGGCCGGTGAAGTGGGGCGAAATCGAGG
>NZ_RAWR01000423.1:0-1929 GCF_003986945.1 Corallococcus sp. AB018
AGTATGGCGCGGCCCGTGACGCAGTGGCACTGCACGATGCGTCCTACCGCGAAATCCTCCGGATAACGGGGGAGGATCGCGCCTCCTTCCTCCACGGCATGGTGACCCAGGAGGTGAAGAACCTCCCGGTGGGCTCGGCCGCCTATGCCGCCCTCATCACGGTGAAGGGCGCCATGGTGGGAGATGCACGCATCCTCAAGCGGGAGGACGACCTCCTGCTGGACCTGGAGCCCGGCCTGGGCGCCAAGGTGCGGGAGTTCCTGGACAAATACCTCATCTCCGAGGACGCGGAGCTGCACGACGGCACCCCGGAATGGGGCTGGCTGAAGCTGCTCGGCCCCCGGACGGCCCAGGTGCTGGCCGCCGTCCCGGGCGGCCCCTCGGAGCTTCCGGCGCCCCTGTCCAGCCGCAAGGCGTCCATCGCTGGCCAGGAGGTGTTGCTCCTGGGGACGGCGCTGCCGGGCGGGCTGTCCGGCGTGGACGTGCTGGTGCCGCGCGCGGGGCTGGAGGCGGTGTGGGCGGCGCTGGTCCAGGCGGGAGGGGCGCACGGGCTGAAGCCTCTGGGGTTCGACGCGCTGGAGCGGGTGCGGGTGGAGGCGGGGGTGCCGCGCTACGGGCAGGACATGGTGGACACCACCATCCCGCTGGAGGCGAACCTCACCAACGCCATCTCCTACAACAAGGGTTGCTACATCGGGCAGGAGGTCATCGCCCGGGCCACCTTCCGCGGGCACATGAACCGCAAGCTGGCGGGGCTGCTGCTGGGTGAGAAGGACGTGGCGCCCGGCACGGAGCTGCGCCGCGGGGAGAAGAAGGTGGGCTGGGTCACGAGCGTGGTGACGTCCCCGGTGAAGGGTCAGCGGGTGGCGCTGGGCTACGTGCACCGTGACTCGCTGGAGCCGGGCACGGAGCTGACGTTGGGCGAAGGCGCGGGCACCGTCACGGTGGCCGCCCTGCCCTTCACGGCCTCGTAGCCTGAGACAGCGCCTGGCGCACCGCCGCGCGCACGGGCGCGGGCACCGCATCCCCTGGAATGCGCCGGCACAGGGACACCGTGCGCTTGAGCGAGTCGCACGCCTCGGTACAGCGCGGGCAGCGCGACAGATGGTCCTCCAGACGCACGCAGGTGGCCTGGTCCACCTCCTGCGCGGCGAACTCGGAGAGCTCCCGCGCCAGCTCCGGGCACGCCGGGGCCTGCTCCTCGGAGCCCTCCCCCATCAGCGTGGAGAGGTGTTCGCGCAGCTGGAGCCGCGCGCGGTGCAGCCGGCTCTTGAGCGCCCGCACCTCGATGCCCACCACCTTCGCCGCCTCCTCCGCCGGCAGGCCCTCCACGTCCCGGAGGATGAGCACCTCCCGGTGGGCTTCCGGCAGCGCGAGGATGGCCGCCTGCAACACCTCCCCCATCTGCCGCGCATGGGACACCACGTCCGGGGTGGCAGCCTCCGCGGCGACGTGGGTGGCCGCGGGAGAGTCGAGGGGCTGGAACTCCTCGGGTGCTCCGGCGCGCTTGCGGCGCAGGCGGAGGCAGTGCGTGCGGGCCACCTGATACAGCCACGTGGACAGCTCCGCGTCGCCCCGGAACGAGTGGATGCCCTGGAAGGCCGCGAGCAGCGTCTCCTGGAGCACCTCCTTCGCGTCCTCCTCCGAGCCGCACATGCGCAGGCCAAAGCGGTACACCTGCTTCTCGTGGCGGGCGAGGACCTCATCCAGCGCCTTGTCGTCGCCAGCGCGCGCGGCCTCCATCAGCTGCTCATCGGTTCGCGTCGACATCACCCGGTCGCCTCCTCCACGCTCGCGGTCCTTGAGCAAGGTACATGCCGGCGAACATGGCGGGCACGAAGACGAGCAACTGCGTCGCACCGGTGGCGAGCGAGGTGAGCGCGGGGCCAGGGCAGTAGCCGCCGAGCCCCCAGCCCACGCCGAAGAGGC
>NZ_RAWR01000424.1:0-2121 GCF_003986945.1 Corallococcus sp. AB018
TCTCTTCAATCGCTTGAAGCAGAACCGGCGGGTGGCGACGCGCTATGAGAAGCGCGCCGCCAACTACCTGGCGATGGTCCATATCGCCTCCATCCGCCTCTGGCTCTAATTTGCGGACACGCCCTAGTCACACCCGCCGGGCCCACGGGTCGTCACCCAGCAGGCCCGGTAGGAAGGACAGCCAGTCGCGCGTGGTGGCCAGCAGCGTCTCCAACGACACGGCCGCTACGCGCAGCAGCAGTCCGTCCTCGCCCAGGGGGCTGGCGGAGATGACCTCCCGGGCGCGAGGCTTCACCGGCAGGCCCGCCACGCGCGCGGCCAGGGCCTCCCGAGCATCCTTCAACGCGGGCCCTACCAGCAGCACGGACGCCAGCGCGTCGAAGCGGCCCAGCCGCTCCGGCAGCGCGCCGTGCGCGGGGTCCAGCACCCACCGCTCATCCACCAACGCGCGCCCTTCCCGCGCGACGCGCAGGCGCGAGGCGTAGTGCAGGAAGGCCCAGCGCTCGCCCCGGGCGCTCCGCCCCGCCGTCACCACGTCCGCGAGCACCAGCGACGCGCCCGGCGAAAGCGTCACATCCAATGTCTGTGAATAGCGGGCGTCGGTGAAGCAGACGGTGGGGTCCGGCACCCACGCCAGCAGCGCGTCCCGGCCCACGCGCGCGACGAGATCACTGCGGCAACCGTTGGGCGAGCGGTAGACACGGTTCGAGCCCTGCGTCGCGAGCAGCGCCGACGCGCCGTCCGCCACATCCACCTCCAGCCGCAGGTGGTCCCCGTCCACCAGCCCGCCACCGAAGGAGCTGGTATAGGCCCACGCCGCGTGGCCGTGGTTGCGAGGCGTGAGCAGCCGCAAGGGGCTGTGCGCCAGCGCGGTGCGCACCACGGTGCGGGGCCCCGAGCGTTCGAACGCGAGCCTCGCGACGCCCGCGCGCTCCGGGCCGGGAAGAGCGGCAATCACCCTCCCCTTCTAGCACGTGAGCCGCACCGGAAAGCCGTGCACCGGTCCTGCGTAGCGTTTCGCGCTACAGCCCCCCTCCCTCGCGACAGACGTGGAGGCTCGCTGGCACGCAACCTGCTCTTGGGGCGGCCCGCCAATCCTGACATCGCGTGTCAGATATGGCGGAACCTTCTTCCCAAGGCACAGCACCATGCACCGTCGTTCCCCCCGAGCCTCCTGGCTTCGCGCCCTGACCCTCTCCTCGTTCGCCGTGGGTTGCCTGTTCGTGGCCGCGCCCGTCCACGCCGCTGAAACGCGCGAGATGCCTGCCACCATCGTCAACGTGTCCATGCAGGACGGCGAGCTGACCGCGCGCATCCGCTGGTCCGCGGAGTCGAAGTCCCTGCCCGGGGAGGTGGAGGTCCTGTCCTATGACGGCACGGAGAAGATCACCGCGGGCGAGCGGCTTTCGCCCAAGGCCGGCGAGGAGGTGGAGGTGAAGCTGTCCGGCGCGGTGCAGGAGCCGTGGGAGACGGGCTGGGCCCAGCGGCTCGTCGTACGTGAGGCGCAGGGCCGGGAGCTGGCCAGCCAGCCCTATGACGTCAGCCTCGCCTGCGAGGACGAGAAGACCTGCCAGCTGACGGCCGCGCCGGGCATCTCCGCCAGCCGCGAGGTCCTGCACGTGAGCAACGCCCTGCAGAAGACCCTCGGCGCCATCGAGAAGGAGATGGGGACGAAGCAGTTCGACCTGGTGCGCGAGGTGGCCCGGCGTGAGCCCTCGCTGTACGGCGAGGCCCTGAGCTACGCCCACGGCCTGATCAAGATCGGCCCCGCCGAGGGTTGCCAGTGCTCCTGGGAGGCGTCCTACTCGCGCACCAACTCCGCGGGAACGAGCCTGGGCGCGGCGCACGACCTGTACTCGCGCCCCCTGTCCCAGAACAAGCCCTCCAACGCCCGCCTGACCACGCAGGGCAGCAGCCGCGTCACCCTGACCCTCCACTGCACGTCGCTGGCCTCCATCCTCACGCAGGAGTTCGGCATCCGGCAGCCCGGCGGGCTGGTGAAGCCCGTGCGCATGCACCAGCCCGTCTACAGCACCTGCGCCGGGACGTGCAGCGGCCGGTTCAGCCACTTCGGCCGCATCACCGGCAAAACGACCGCGCAGAGCACCACCCCCTTCCCCC
>NZ_RAWR01000425.1:0-2112 GCF_003986945.1 Corallococcus sp. AB018
GCCCGCTCCAGCTTCCGCATGTCGTATGCTGTCAGCCCCAGCTCGGCAGGGCTCCTTGCCGGTCGCATGCTCCAGAAACTGCGCATGCGACCCGGATTTGTCTCGGAACTTCTGGCGACCTACTTAGAAGCCCGCCGCGAAGTCCTGGAGGAACCAGAACAGGCTGAGCTGGTGGGACGTGCCCTGCGTCGTTCCGTAATCCGAGACGGTCCTGCCAGCCAGCGCGGGAATCTGGGGGCAGGTCAGCTGGCCGTGGATGGCCTGGGCATAGCCGTTGGTGACGAGGGCGCTCGCGAAGGTGGACGTGGAGGGAATCGTCACCTGGCCCGACGTGCTGACCGTGTTGTAGGCGCTGGTGTTCGAGAACGAGACGGCGATGGCGTCCGCGTCGAAGGCGTTGTTCCCGGTGATGAGCTGGTTGATGTACGGCGTGCCGCCGTTCACGCGCCAGGTGCCCGCTTCCCGCGCGGTGGCCACGCCGCTGATGGACGTCCGGCCGGTGACGCGCCCCGTGTGGTCGAAGCGGGCCTGGCACGGCGAGGTGCAGGGAATGCTGACAGGGAAGGGGAAGCGCACCGGGAACCACCCGCCCGGCCGGTAGATCATGAAGTCCCACCAGTAGAAGTAGATCCGGCGCGAGCACCGCAGTCCCAGCGACAGCTGGCTGGAGCCGGTGACCGTCCGGTTGAGGGTCGGGCCCGTCGGGATGGCGTTGGCGCTCAGCGTGTGCTTCGCGCCCGGCCCGTTCCAGCCGTAGAGGCTGCGGCCCGGGGACGAGACGAGGATGGACTGGGTGGTGGTGGGCGTGCGCGTCGTCGTGGTCGTCCAGCCGCAGGTGCAGGGCCCGATGATGGGGTACCACCAGTACCACTGCTGGACGTAGACCATGGCCTCGCCGCGCAGGTGCGGGAAGTCCTTGGACACCTCCTTCACCAGGTCGTACTCGCCCTGGCCATACCTCGCGTCGAGCTCCGTGACGACGGCGTCCAGCTCGCTGCTCACGTGCACGACGTCCTTCTCCGACGTGACGCCCTTGGACACGGTGAGGCTGCACTCCTTTTCGGTCGCGCAGTCCAGGTTCACGTCATAGGGCTGGGTGGCCAGCGCCTGGCCCTGCGGATCCTCCAGCACCAGCTTCTGCGCCCAGCCCGTCTCCCAGGGCTTGTCCAGCGCGCCGAAGAGCTTCACCTGGGAGACTTCGCCCGCCTTGGGCGTCACGTTCACCCCCGCGGTGGCGGTGTCCTTGCCGTCATAGGAGACGAGCTTCGAGGACCGGGGCAGGTCGTCCTGCCGGTCCGTCCACAGGATGCTCGCGGTCAGCTCCCCGTCCACCAGCGCCACGTCGAGCACGGTGGCGATGTTCGGACGGACCTCCTGCGGATCCGCGGCGTGGGCCGGCGCGGCCGCGAGCAGCCCTCCGAGCGCGAAGGAGGAGACGGTCAGCGAGCGCAGCCATGACGGCACGAGGCCGGACAGGCCTCGCGAGGAGTGTTGGGGCATGTGGCAATCCCTTACGGACGAATGGGGGTCCGCCCCCCGACGCGGGAGGTCGGAGGGCGGTTCCCTGTCAGAGCAGGTCCCGTGCCAGGGATTGCGCCATGTCTGTCATTGATGCTGGTTTCGCAGGGAGTGCGTGGTTTTCCACGATGTTTCCGAAATCGTTTCTTGCGCTGGGAATGTGTCCCTTCCCGTTACGGAAACCCCATCGGGTGTAGCGCGGAGGGCTACAGGATGCTGAAGAAGTCCTGGACGCTCTTCTCCATGGAATCCACCTCGTTCTCTGGGAGTGTATAGGTGGACTGGATGTCAAAGGCGCGGCCCATGGGACCCAGGCCTTCGCCCGGGCACACCGCGACGCCCTGCACGGCGATGGCGTAGTTGCCCTGTGCTCGGCCGTACGGCTGCCAGGTGCTGGCGTTGCCGTTGTATGCGTGGAAGGCCTCGCCAGACGTCTGCACGTAGCCGGAGCCGCTGCTCACGTCGCGCATGGCAATCCCCCTGTCGAATTCCTGGTCGCCGGTGGGCGCGTAGCGGGTCTCGTTCAGCAGTGGGCTCAAGCCATTGCCCAGGTGGTACTTGCTCTGCTCCATGGCCGACCCGTTGGGGATGGTG
>NZ_RAWR01000426.1:0-2096 GCF_003986945.1 Corallococcus sp. AB018
GTTCCAAGCCCACCCTCCCCCCGGAGCTGAAGGCCAGCACGTGGCGCACGGTGGACCGCGTCTTCTTCGGCATCCTGCTGACGATGCTGGTGCTCTACGTGCTGAGCGTCGCGATCATCGTCGCCCAGCCCGCGCCGGTGGAGGCGGAGGTGGAGCTGGACCAGTTGGAAGACCGCTTCGTGCGCGCCATCATCCCGCCCCAGCCCGCCAAGAAGGAGGAGCCCAAGGAGACGGCCGCGACCGGGGAGAAGAAGCCGGAAGATGAGAAGAGCGCTCCGAAGAAGACGCCCACCACCGCCGCGACGCCCGCCCCCGCCAACAGCGCGGAACGCCGGCAGCAGGTCGAGGCGAGGGTCGCGGGCACCGGCCTTCTCAAGTTGCTGGGCGGCACGGGCCCCGGCGGCGGAGACGCCATCGCGGACGTGCTCGGGAACTCCGGCAGCGGCGCCAACGTGGCGGAGGCGCTCGCGGGCGCGACGGCGGGTGGCGCGCTCACGGCGGGCTCGGGCGGCGGCAACGGCATCGCCAATCCTCAGGGAGACACCGGCGGCAAGATGGCGGGCATCGGCGCCACGCAGACGTCCGGCGCGGGCACCGTGAACACCGGCCAGAAGCAGGTCGTCAAGGTGCCCCAGGTCGTGGACTCGGTGCCGGAAGTGGATAGCTCCGAGGTCAAGCCCAAGGAACTGGCCCGCGAGATCCAGCGCAGGAAGGCCTCCATCCAGCGCTGCTACGAGAACGGGCTCAAGCGCGACCCCTCCCTCAAGGGCAGGGTCATGATTCGCTTCGACCTGACGCCGCAAGGCCGCGCCAGCAACGTCGAGGTGGAGGAATCCACCCTGCGCTCGGACGAGGTCATCAACTGCATCAAGACCACCATGCGCACCTGGACGTTCCCTTTCAAACCGAGTGACGACGTCCCCGTCAGCTACCCGTTCATCTTCTCGCCAGGGGAATAGGCTCGACCGTCCGGACCTTCCGGGGTCACCGGACCCGCGGGGAGCACATGGAGAAGCTGGCAGTCATCGCCACATCCCCTCTCTTCGAGATGCTGGCCCCCGCCGAGCTCGCTCGGCTGGCGGAGCTGGCACGGCTGTACCGCTACGCGCACGGCGAGGTGGTGTTCGAAGAGGGCGACCTGGGTGACAGCCTCTTCGTCATCGTGCGCGGCCAGGTGGAGGTGGTGCGCCGGGGTGTGAGCAACGAGGTGAAGCCCCTCACCGTCCTGGGCCCGCCGGAGTTCTTCGGGGAGATGGGCCTCATCGACAAGGACCACCGCTCCGCCACCGTGCGCGCCCTGGGCGAAGTGGAACTGCTCCAGCTCACCGCGCAGGATTTGCGGACCTTCCGGCTGGCGCACGCGGACGGCTTCACCTTCATCGTCGTGAACATCGCGCGCAGCCTGTCCGCCCGCCTGCGCGAGGCCAACGCCCGCCTGGCCCCCCAGGACTGACTTCCGGAGCTGGAAAGCCGGACTCCGGGGCGATGGGGCATTGCGTTGACACCCCTCCCCCTCACTCCTAGGCTCGACTCTCGCAGCTTGGGAAGGGCCGGAAGGACTCGTGAGGCGCATGCGCACCCTGGGAATGCTCGCCGTCGTGGGAGGACTCGTCACCTCCGGGATGGCGCTGGCGCAGTCGCCCGCGTCGCCGCCGCGCCCCGCTCCGCCCGCGCTGGACAAGGCCGGTGACGTGCCGGACAGCCAGAAGCTGGAGCGCAGCACGCAGGCCCTGGGCGGCATGCGGGAGTCGCTCCGCCAGGTGTTCGAGAAGGTCGAAGAGGCGCGGCGCACCAAGGACGTGGTGAAGCTCAACTGCGCCAACGAGAAGCTGACGCAGATAAAAGGCCTCCTGCGCATCTCCGAGCAGGCGGACGTGGCCCTCCAGGAGGCCGTCAGCAAGAGCGAGGCGGCGCCCGGCGAGCACGAGTTCACCAAGGTGATGATCGCCCAGCAGAAGGTGGGCCAGCTGCGCTCGGAGGCCGAGGAGTGCATCGGCCAGCTCGCCTTCCGCACCGACGAGAACCTCTTCGTGGAGGTGGAGGAGCCGGACAACCTGCCCGGTGGTGACCCCACGCGGCCCCCGCCGCCGCCGGAC
>NZ_RAWR01000427.1:0-1893 GCF_003986945.1 Corallococcus sp. AB018
GTGCTGGGGCTGGAGGCCTTCCGGCGGGTGGTGGCCGAGAGTCCGCTGCCGGTGGTGGGCATTGGCGGGGTGGGCCTGGCGAACATCGCGAGCGTGGCGGCGACGGGGGCGCATGGCGCGGCGGTGGTGTCCGACGCCCTGCTTGCCCAGGACATCGCCGAGCGCGTGCGGCAGCTGGCGGCGGCGTTTGACAGCGCGCGGGGGACTGGCCTCTAACCAGAGGAAGTACCCCACCATGAACCATCTGCCTCCGCGTCATCACGGGACGACTGCGCGCCGTCCCAACATCGGCCTCAGCCCGGACTGGGCCCAGCCGGCCGACTCCGCCTTCCCCCGCTACGAATTGAAGGTGCCCTACGCGGAGGCGGTGCTGCGCGCGGGGGGCCTGCCCTTCGTGCTGCCGTACACCGACGACCCGTCCTGCGTGGACGCCTACCTGGAGCGGGTGTCCGGGCTGGTGGTGACGGGCGGCGCGTTCGACATCCCTCCTGCCGCGTATGGCGAGGAGGCCCGCGAAGGCATGGGGCCGCTGAAGGAGGGCCGCACGGCCTTCGAGGCGCAGCTCATCCGCGGCGCGCTCAAGCGCAACCTGCCGGTGCTGGGCGTGTGCGGCGGCATGCAGCTGTTGGCCGTGGTGCTGGGCGGCACGCTGTTCCAGGACATCCTGAAAGAGATTCCGGGCGCGCGCGACCACGAGCAGAAGCACGACCGCACCCAGCCGCAGCACCCGGTGGAGGTGAAGAACGGCACGCAGCTGGCGGAGGCCGTGGGGCACGGGCAGCTGATGGTGAACTCCACGCACCACCAGGCGGTGAACAAGCCGGGCACCGACGTGACGGTGAGCGCGGTGTCGCCGGACGGAGTGGTGGAGGCGATTGAATCCACCGCGCACACGTTCGCGCTGGGCGTGCAGTGGCACCCGGAACTGATGCTGGGGACCATCCCGGTGCACCTGGGCGTCTACAAGGCGCTGGTGCAGAAGGCGCGAGAGCACCGCCGGTGAGGCCGCGAGTCCTGCTCCTGGCGGGACTGGAGCCCACGGGCAGGGCCGGGCTCCTGGCGGACGTGGCCGCGGTGCGGGCGCGGGGTGGCGACGCGGTGGCGGTGCCCACGGCCCAGACGGCGCAGGGCTCGCACACCTTCGCGGTGGTGCCGGCGTCCCCGCGCATGCTGGCCGCGCAGGTGACGGCCGCGCGCGAGTGGGGCCCCCTGCACGCGGTGAAGTGGGGCGTGGTGCCCGGTCCGTCGCAGCTGTCCACGGCGAGGGCGGCGCTCAAGGACGCGGACGCGTGGTGGGTGGTGGACCCGGTGGTGCGCTCCTCCCGCGGACAGGTGCTGTCGCGCCTGACGCCCCGGCACTACCTGGCGCTCGCGGGCCCGCGCGTGCTGGTGACGCCGAACCTGGAGGAGGCCGCGTGGCTCCTGGGCCGGCCCGCGCTGGGCACGGTGGAGGACGCGCAGGAAGCAGCGGAGGCGCTGTGTCAGCGCGGCTTCGGCGCGGTGCTGGTGAAGGGCGGGCACCTGCCGGAAGGGCAGGGGCTGGCGGACGTGCTGGCCTTCGCCGGGCGCACGGTGGTGATGCGGGGGCGCCGGTTGAAGCGGCCGCCGGAGCGCCGGGGCACGGGCTGCCGGCTGGCGTCCGCGCTGGCGGCGGAGCTGGGCCGGGGCACGGGGCCGGAGGCCGCGGTGCGGGCGGCCCGTGAGCACGTCACGGGCTACCTGCGCACCGGCCGGGACTGACTCGGGCGGCTACTCGCTCCGGGCGCGGCTTTCGAAGCGCGTGTACTCCGCGAGGAACACCAGCTCCACGGAACCAATGGGGCCGTTTCGCTGCTTGGCGACGATGAGCTCCACGGGGATGACCGTGTTGCCCTGGCCACCGCCGCCGCCACC
>NZ_RAWR01000428.1:0-1560 GCF_003986945.1 Corallococcus sp. AB018
GGGACGTGGCGCGATGACGTGGCGAACGCGCCCGCCGGCTGGGAGTGGTCCGCGCAAGCGGGCCTGCGCTTCTCCCTGTGGGCCCCGGCCAGAAGGTCCGCGCCGACGTCCTCTCCCGGGAAGGGCTAGGTCCGGGATGGTGGCGCTCGCGCTGGCATTGCTCCTGGGCACCGCGCCCGGCCTGTCCTGCCAGGGGCAGACGGCGGCCGGGAAGACGTTCCCCACCTGCTTCGACCCCGGCACCGGTTGGGTGCTGGGCACCGCGCTGCGCGTGCAGGACGACGCGGAGGCCCTCGCCGTGCGCACGGGGTTGCTTGTCCGCACGGTGCGCTCGAGCGACAGCAAGGCGGACTCGCTGTGGATCGACTCGCACCGGCTGCTCATGACGGAGGCGTGGAACGGCGAGCAGAAGGGGCTGACCTTCACCGCGTACGACGGCCTGCTGCGCAGGCACGTGGAGGAAGGCTCCCTGCTCGTCACCATCGGCCGGCCCCGGCACATCCCCTTCCCGTTCGACGTGGCCCTCGCCCTGCGCGCGGCGCACCTGGAGCGGCGCGTCTGGGAGGGTCCGGGCTGGACGCTGGAGACAGGCCGCGTGGGACTGCTGCTGGATCCACTCCGCACGAACACGGAGTGGGGCTGGCTGGCCGTGGGCCCCGCCGCGAGCCATGCGCTGCGACATTCACCGGAGGGCACGCGCAACGAAGTGTCCCCCTTCACGTCCCTGCTGCTCGACGCGGGCTGGGAGACGCGGGATGGCAGGTGGGCCCTGCGCGCGACGGGGCTCGCCGGCTGGAGCTTCGACTTCGACGGCGGCTCCCACTTCCGGGCGCGGGGCGAGGTCGCGCTGGAGCACGTGCTCCTCGCGGTCAACGACGCGCCGGTGTTCGCGCGGCTCACGGCCACGGGCGTGCGGAACGACGCGGGCCTCTACCGGCGCGACGAGGGGATGCTGGGCGCGGGGCTCGCGGTGCGCCCGTTCGGCGAGCGCTGAACTTCCGCATCACCGCCTCTGGGGAGCCGGCCCCGGCGCCTCGACCGCCGCCTTCAAGGCACCCTCGGCCGCGCGCAGGCGTGCATCCCGAGGGTCCACGCGGCGGGCTTCTTCCAGGCGCAGCAGGGCCTCTGCCGTATCCCCCTGCGCCAGGGCACAGCGCACGCCTGCCTCCAGCGCGCCCGTGTCGGAAGGGCCGTACACCCGGGCCTCCGCCGCCGAGTAACAGCCCGCCTCCACCTGCCCGGATTCGAAGTACGCGCGGGCCAACTCCACGCGCGTGTCCACCTGGGTCGGCGCCAGCCGTACCGCCGACGCCAGGGGCTCCACCGCATCCGCCGGCAGCCCCCACCGCCGCAGCGCATGCCCCAGCTCCCGCAGCGGCCCCGCCACGCCCGGCACCAGCAACGCCCGGGCCCGGGCGACCCGCAGGCTCGCGGGTTCCTCGAAGCGCACGTCCGCCGTCATCCGCTCCGCCACCCGCGCGTATGCGGGATAGGCCTGTGGCCAGGTGAAGACGAGCCGGTACACCCACTCTCCGCGGGGCACGAACCACGCCACCAGGT
>NZ_RAWR01000429.1:0-1783 GCF_003986945.1 Corallococcus sp. AB018
GTGCCAGGGGCGGGGCAGCGCGGCGAACTCGGCGGTCTGCTACGCGCTGGGCATCACGGCCATTGATCCGGTGCGGATGGGGCTGTTGTTCGAGCGCTTCCTCAGCATGGAGCGCAAGGAGCCGCCGGACATCGACGTGGACTTCGAGCACGAGCGGCGTGAGGAGGTGCTCCAGTACGTCTACGAGAAGCACGGCCGCCGCCACGCGGGCATGGTGTGCGAGGTGATCTGCTACCGGGGGCGGCTCGCGCTGCGCGAAGCGGGCAAGGCGCTGGGGCTGTCGTTGGATCAGGTGGACCGGCTGTCGCGGGTGGCGTCGTCGCACGGTTTCCAGGTGACGCCGGACGTGCTCCAGGAGGCGGGCCTGTCACCGACGGACGGGCGGGTGCTGCGGACGCTGTCGGTGGCGAAGGAGCTGGAGGGCGTGCCCCGGCACCTGTCCATCCACGTGGGCGGCTTCGTGATGACGCGCGAGCCGCTGGTGGACCTGGTGCCGGTGGAGAACGCGGCGATGCCGGGGCGCACGGTCATCCAGTGGGAAAAGGACGACATCAACGCGGTGGGGCTCCTGAAGGTGGACCTGCTGGCGCTGGGCATGTTGACGGCGCTGTCGCGCTGCTTCGCCCTGATCCACAAGCACTACGGCCGCGAGCTGTCCCTGGCCACGGTGCCGCCGGAGGATCCGAAGGTCTACGACATGCTGTGCAATGCGGACACGGTGGGCGTGTTCCAGATTGAGAGCCGCGCGCAGATGAACATGCTGCCCCGGCTCCAGCCCCGGGAGTTCTACGACCTGGTGGTACAGATCGCGCTCATCCGGCCGGGGCCCATCGTGGGCAACATGGTGCACCCGTACCTGCGCAGGCGGCACGGCCAGGAACAGGTGACGTACCCGAGCGACGAGGTGCGCGGCATCCTCCAGAAGACGCTGGGCGTGCCGCTCTTCCAGGAGCAGGCGATGCGGCTCGCGATGGTGGCGGCGGGCTTCAGCGCGGGAGAGGCGGACGGCCTGCGGCGGGCGCTGAGCCACAAGCAGGCGGAGGCGCGCATCCTCCCGTACCGGGGCCGCTTCGTGGAGGGCTGCGAGGCGAAGGGCTACACGCGAAAGCAAGCGGAGGAGTGGTTCGACCACTTCCGGGGGTTCGCGCACTACGGGTTCCCGGAGAGCCACTCCGCGAGCTTCGCGTTGATTGCCTATGCGTCCAGCTGGCTGAAGTGTCACTACCCGGCGGCCTTCACGGCGGCGCTGCTCAATTCACAGCCCATGGGGTTCTACGCGCCGCACACGTTGGTGGCGGACGTGCAGCGGCACGGCGTGGAGGTGCGGCCGGTGGACGTGCGCCGTTCGAGCTGGGACTGCACGTTGGAGGACGGGGCGGTGCGGCTGGGGTTGAGGATGGTGCGGGGGCTGGGCGAGTCCTCGGGCCGGGCGGTGGAGACCGCGAGGCGGGGGGACTACACGAGCGTGGGAGACCTGGCGCGGCGGGCGCGCATTCCCCGGCATGACTTGACGCGGCTGGCGTTGTCCGGGGCGCTGGCGTCGCTGTGCGGGGCGCGGAGGCAGGCGCTGTGGGAGATCCAGGCGCTGGGGCCGCTGGACGCGGACGACCTGTTCTTCGGCATGCCCATGGATGGCACGGCGGTCCAATTGCCTCCCATGGGCGTCCAGGAGCGGGTGGTGGCGGATTACGACACGGTGGGGTTGTCGCTGGAGAAGCACCCCATGGAGTTGCTCCGGCCCACGTTGAAGCGGATGGGGGCGGTGACGGCGGAGGGGTTGAAG
>NZ_RAWR01000042.1:0-49933 GCF_003986945.1 Corallococcus sp. AB018
GGGTGGGGCAACGCACTTCTGGCTAGAGTTCGCGCCATGGATACCGTGCCCCTCATCGATGTCCGAGCTCTCGTCGACCCCTCGTCGAGCCCCCAGGCCCGGAGGGAGGTCGCTGCTCGCATGGGCGCGGCCTGTCGGAACACTGGCTTCTTCTACGTCGTGGGCCATGGCGTGGACGTGGGGCTTCAAACCCGATTGGAGGCTCTGGCTCGGGACTTCTTCGCGCGGCCAGAGGAGGAGAAGCAGCGCGTGCGCGCCGGCACTCCGCTGCATGGACCCAACCTGTTCCCCCTTGAGCCGGACGGGCTGGGCGGCGCGGTGCTGGCGTACATGGCGGCGCTGACGTCGCTGGGACACACGTTGATGTCCGGCATCGCGCTCAGCCTGGACCTGGAGGCGGACTTCTTCGCCGCTCGGTACATGGCGGATCCGACGGTGCTGTTCCGCATCTTCAACTACCCGCCGGGCCCGGAGGTGGACGCGCAAGGGCTGCCGGTGTGGGGCGTGGGCGAGCACACCGACTACGGCGTGCTCACCATCCTCAAGCAGGACGACGCGGGCGGGCTCCAGGTGAAGACGCGCCAGGACGGGCACACGCGGTGGGTGGACGCGCCGCCGGTGGAGGACGCGTTCGTGTGCAACATCGGCGACATGCTCGACCGGATGACGCGCGGTGTGTACCGCTCCACGCCGCATCGGGTGCTCAACCGCGCCGGCCGTGACCGGCTGTCGCTGCCGTTCTTCTTCGACCCCGACTGGACGGCGGAGATCGCGGCCATCGACTCACCCGCTTTGAAGGACGCGGGCGCGGACGACCACGCGGAGCGGTGGGACCGGCAGAGCGTGCACTCTTTCCGGGGCACGTACGGGGCCTACCTGCTCGGAAAGGTGGGGAAGGTGTTCCCCGACCTGCGCGCGGAAGTGCTGTAGCGCTCGCTCAGGACTGCCGGAGGCGCTGGTCCCTGGCGGTGTCCTGCAGGGACCGCGGCGCGGTCTCCGCGGCGGCCATGTCAGGCGGCCCCGGGTCCTTCATCGCCAGCACCAGGCACTCCCGCAGGCGCTGGCGCGCGCGGAACAGGAGGATGCGGGCGTTCTCCGGCGAGATCTCCAGCAGCGTGGAGACCTCCTCGCCCGGACACTCGTCCAGGAGCCGGAGGCGGATCACCGCCTGCTGCATCTGCGACAACTGCTGGACACAGCGCACCAGGCTCACCCGCGCCTCCGCCTCCGCCACCAGCGTGTCCGCTGAAGGCAGGTCGGAGGCCACCTCGGACAATTCGATCTCGGTCGGCAGCGCCCGGCGCGCCAGCTTGCGCCGCTGATTCAGCGCGGCGTGGGCCACCAGCGTCGACAGAAGGCGCTCGACCTCGCTGGAGCGGGCCGACAGGGTCGTGGCCTCCGGCATCCGCAGGAAGGTGACGAAGGCGTCCTGGACGCAATCGAGCGCGTCCTCGGGAGGCAGACCCCGGCGCCTCGCGCTCGTCACCAGTCGCGCACGGTGCTGGTGGACGAGCAGGGTGATCCAGGAAAGGAACTGGGCGCGCTCGGTGGCGGCGTCCGGGGAGCTGTCATCAGGCATGGCTCCGCCATCCTAACCCCCTTCGGCGAAGGCCGCCGAAGGGGGAAGGCCGGAAGACCCGGATGACGCATGATGACTTGTGCCGTCGCCTAAACCGGGCGATGCGCCCCACGCGCGAGCGCGGTCATCAGCTCCTTCTCGTTGAAGCCCAGCGGCGGCAGGGCGGACTGCCTCCCGTAGACGACCTCTCGGGAGGGGGCCAGCAGCACGGTGCCGCTCGGTTGCAGCTTGCCCCAGAAGATCGGCTCCAGGCCCGCTTCCGCGTGCGTGCCCGTCCCGCTGGTCAGCACCGGCACCGGCACCCCCAGCCAGGTGGCCAGCTCCCGCGCCTCCTCGGGCCCATCCGGGATGACCGAGATCACCTTCGCCTGGTTCGCCGCGATGTCGCCCTGGCGCTTCGCCAGCGTCTTCAAGTGGTTGCGGCACACCGGACAGGCGGCGTTGCGGAGGAAGAACACCACCGCCGCCTCGCCGCCCATGGCCTCGCCCAGCCGCGTGGGCTTGCCTGCCCCGTCCCGCAACTCCAGGTCGGGAAAGCGGGCCCCGGGCTCGAAGGTCGCTGTCACGCGTGGATTCCGTCGATGACCGCCGCTGGGACCAGGTCCACGGGCGGGATGTCGATCTCCGTCTGGGCCAGGTGGTTGAGGTAGTTGCCGAAGGTGGTGGCGACGACCTGCGCCAGGATCTCCACCACGTCGCCGTCGGTCCAGCCCGCGGCACGCACCGCCGCCAGCTCCGCGTCCGTCACCGCGCCGCGCCGCGCCGCGATCTGACGGGAGAACTGGAGCGCCGCCTCCACCTTGGCGTCCGGCGCCTTGCCGGAGCGCGCCTGATCCAGCTCCTGATCAGAGAGGCCCGTCTTGCGGCCCAGCTGGGTGTGGTGCGAGACGCAGTAGCGGCAGCCCTGCGCGTTGCCCACCGCGAGCGCGATCTGCTCGCGGACGCGCGGCGTCAGCTGCCCCTGGCCCAGCGTCCCGTGCAGCGCGAAGAAGGCGCTCATCGCCGCGGGCGAATTGGCAAGCACCCGGACCGGCGGAGGCAGGTTGGCGCCCAGCTTCTCCTTGATGGGTTTGAGCGTGGCGTGCGAAGCGTCGACAAGGTTCAGACGGGACATTGAGAACTCCTGAGGCCGCATGATTGCGGCTTGCCAGTCATTAAGGTCGCGACCCCAGGCCGGCGTTACGCCGGACCTGTCGATTCTTCTCCGAGAATCGTAAGTCCATGAAATTACGTGTGATTTCCGGAGAAATAATCATACATAAAATCCCCATAAATCAGGTGCGAAGTGCGCAAGGGAAAATTGAAATGGATGTGATTCTTTGTTGAAACGGATTTCTCGGGGTGGCATTGTCAACTGAATCCAACATTCCATTTTTGGGGAGGGTGAGTCTTGGGGCGACTGAGGATTCATACGATTGAGAGCGCGCCGGAGCAGTCCCGTCCGGTGCTGGCCGCGGTGGAGAAGTCCGCCGGTTTCCGTTCGAACCTGCTGGGGCTCATCGCGGAGTCGCCCGGCGTGACGCAGGCCTTCGCGCAGATGGGGCCGCTGCTGGCCCAGTCCTCCCTGGGCGCCGTGGAGCGCGAGGTGGTCATCATGACCATCGGCTGGGAGAACGACTGTTCGTACTGCATGGCCTTCCACAGCTTCTTGTGTCGCAAGCTCCAGGTTCCGGATGCGCTCGTGGCCGCGCTCCGGTCGGGGACGACGCTGCCGGATCCACGGCTGGAGCTGCTCGCGGAGTTCACCCGGACGGTGGTCCGTGAGAAGGGGACCGTGGGAGACGACCTCTGGAGCCGGTTCACGGCCCAGGGCTTCACGAGCGCCAACGCGCTCGACGTCATCCTGGCCCTCTCCCAGCAGGTGCTGGTGAACTACGCGAACCACCTGGGCGGCGTGGAGCTGGAGCCGGCGCTGAAGGAATTCGCGTGGACCCGCCCGTCCGGGGCGGCGGCGCGCCAGGCGTAGTGCTCGGAGGCCCCGGGCCAGGTCCCAGGGCTTCCTCCCATACATCCGATGTTTCGCGCCCAGGCCCTTCGCGCTGGCGCGCGAGTCCGCGTTCGCGGTGACGGTCTTGTCGTGTCTTGAGTGGCTTCAGGCGCGGGTGGGGTCTGCCTTGCGCTGACGTGGAAACCGGGCCCTTGGGGAAGGGCTGACAGGGGGAAATGCCATGGGTGCGCCGACGAACTCTGATCCTGTGACGGATGCGTCCGTGCTGTCCGCGCTCAGGTCACACCTGCTGGAGGCATTGGCGCGCCGCAACGGCCTGTCGCCAGAGCAGATCGACTCCCGCCGGCCCTTCAGCCACTACGGGCTGGACTCGCTGGGCGCGGTGGCGCTCGGCCGGGCGCTGTCGGAGCTGGCTGGACGCGAGGTGTCTCCCACGGTCTTCTGGCGCCACCCCAGCGTGGACGCGCTCTTGCGGCACCTGTCCACGGGTGACGCGGACGCCACGGCTCACGTGGAGGTCGCCGGGCCTTCCGTGGCCCGCGACGAGCCGATCGCGGTGGTGGGCATGGCCTGCCGCCTTCCGGGCGCGGCGGACCTCACCGCGTTCTGGGAGCTGCTGCGCACCGGGCGCGACGCGGTGTCGGAGGTCCCCTCCGGCCGCTGGGCGGACGGGCGGCTGCAGCAGGCGGATCGCGGCGGGGGCAGCGCGCCGGTGCCGCGCCGCGCCGGGTTCCTGCCAGACATCGCGGGGTTCGATCCGCTGTTCTTCGGCATCTCTCCGCGCGAGGCGGCGGAGATGGATCCGCAGCAGCGCCTGTTCCTGGAGCTGGCGTGGGAGGCGCTCGAGGACGCGGGCATCGTCCCGCGCGAGCTGCACGCGACGGCGACGGGCGTGTTCGTCGGCGCCATCTGGCGTGACTACGCGGAGCTGGGCGGCGCGGAGCCGGGGCGCATCACGCCGCACACGGCCACCGGGCAGGCGCTCAACATGATCGCCAACCGGCTGTCGTACGTGCTGGGCCTCCAGGGGCCCAGCCTCGTCCTCGACACGGCGTGCTCGTCGTCGCTGGTGGCGGTCCACCTGGCCTGCCAGAGCCTGTGGGCGGGGGAGAGCACCACGGCCATCGTCGGCGGCGTCAGCGTGATGGCCTCGCCGCACACCATGGTGGCGCTGTCCCGCTTCGGAGGCCTGTCGCCGGACGGCGTGTGCAAGGCCTTCGACGCGAGCGCGGACGGCTTCGGGCGCGGAGAGGGCGGGGGCGTGGTGGTCCTCAAGCCTCTCTCCGCCGCGCTCGCCGCGGGCGACACCATCCGCTGCGTCATCCGCGCCACGGGCAGCAACAACGATGGGCCGAGCAACGGCCTCACGGCGCCCAACCCGGAGGCCCAGGAGAAGCTGCTGCGGCAGGTCCACGCGCGGTCGGGCGTGGCGCCCGGCGCGGTGGGCTACGTGGAGACGCACGGCACGGGGACGGCGCTGGGAGACCCCATTGAAGCGGGCGCGCTCGGGGCCGTGTTCGCGAAGGCGCGTGGCGAGGGCCCGCCGCTGGTCATCGGCTCGGTGAAGACCAACATCGGCCACCTGGAGGGGGCCGCGGGCATCGCCGGCTTCCTCAAGGCCTGCCTGTGCGTCGAGCAGCGCACGGTGGTGCCCAGCCTCCACTTCACGCGGCCCAACCCGCTCATCCCCTTCGAGGAACTCCGGCTGGAGGTTTCGCGTGAGACCCGCGCGTGGCCGGTGCCGGACGGGTTGGCCGTGGCGGGTGTCAGCGCGTTCGGCTGGGGCGGCACCAACGCCCACGTCGTGCTCCAGGAGGCCCCGCCATCGCGGCTCGCCTGGGTGGGGCTGGCGGCGTCCGGAGCCGAGGCCCTGAAGGCCGAGGCCCGCCGCGCGCTCGACGCCCTGCGGACCGGGGTGCCGCTCGACGCGCTCCACGCGGTGCTGGCGCCAGAGGCTTCCGGCCCGGAGCGGCTCACCGTGTGCGTGCGCACCCGGGGCGAGCTGGTGGCGCGCCTGAGCGGGTTCCTGGACGGCGCGGCGGGGACGGTGACGCTGGGGACGGCGTCTGGCCGGACTCCGAAGGTGGCCTTCGTCTGCGCTCCGCAGGGCGGCCAGTGGGTGGGCATGGGCCGGCGCATGCTGCTCACGGAGGACGCCTTCCGCGCGGCCTTCGCGCGCGTGGACGCGGCCCTGGCGGTCCACTCCGGCCAGTCGCTCCGGGAGGAGCTGTTCAAGGCGGAGGGCGTCGCCCGCTACGACGACGTGGACGTGGTGCAGCCGCTCCTCTTCGCGTTCCAGGTGGCCCTGGCGGAGCAGTGGCGCGCCTGGGGCATCACCCCGGACGTCGTCGTGGGGCACAGCCTGGGGGAGATCGCCGCCGCGCACATCGCGGGCATCCTCGACCTGGAGGAGGCGGCGCTCGTCATCCACCACTACAGCCGCCTGCAGAAGCTGCTGGCGGACCGGGGCGGCATGGCCGTGGTCAACCTGCCGCCCGACGCGCTGACCGGGCTCCTGGAGGCCACGGGTGGGGCGGTGGTGCTGGCCGGCCACAACGGCCCCCGGTCCACCGTGCTGTCGGGAGACCCGGCCGCGCTCGACGCGCTCCTCGCGGAGCTGAAGCGCCGCAAGGAGCTGTGCGCGCGGATCCGCGTGAACGTCGCCGCGCACAGCCCGCAGATCGACGAGATCCTCCCGGAGCTGGAGATGGTGCTCGCCGGGCTCCGTCCGAAGCCCGCGCGCCTGCCGATGATCTCCACCGCGCTGCGGCGGCGGATGGAGGGGCCGGAGGTGGACGGGCGCTACTTCGGCCAGAACCTGCGCACGCCGGTGTGGCTTGCCCCGGTGCTCGCGTCGCTGGTGGCCGACGGCGTGGACGCGCTGGTGGAGCTCAGCCCGCACCCCGTGCTGGTGGGAGCCCTGCAGCAGGCCGCCGAGGGCCGGCAGCCGCCCCCTGTCGTCCTGCCGTCCACCACGCGGGACGAGGACGAGCGGCTGGCCCTGTACGAAGCGCGCGCCACGCTGTTCCGTCTGGGATGCGCGGGGGCGGCTGCCCCCGTCGCCCGCGACTCGCTGGTGCCGCTGTCCGCCCATACCCCGCAGGCGCTCCGGGAGCTGGCGGCGCGCGTGGCCGGGACGCTTCGCCACGCGCCCTGGACGCAGGTGGAGGACGTCGCCGCCACGGCCGCGCTGCGCCGGACGCACCACGCGGAGCGACTGGCGGTGGTCGCGCGCGGAGGGGAGGACCTGGCCCAGGCGCTGGACGCGTTCGCCCGGGGCGAGCCCCATGAGCGGCTGGTGACCCCGGCGCTCGCGAAGGCGCCCTCCGTGGTGTTCGTCTTCCCGGGGCAGGGCTCGCAGTGGCACGGAATGGCCCGGCAGCTCTTGCGCGACGAGCCGGCCTTCCGCGCGGAGCTCATGCGGTGCGACGCCGCCATCCACGCGCTCACCGGCTGGTCCGTGCTGGAGGAACTGGAGGCGTCCGAGGCCGCGTCGCGGATGGCCCGGGTGGACGTGGTGCAGCCGGTGCTCTTCGCCGTGGAGGTGGCGTTGGCCGCGCTCTGGCGCTCGTGGGGCGTGCGGCCGAAGGCGGTCATCGGCCACAGCATGGGCGAGGTCGCGGCGGCGTATGTCGCGGGCGCGCTGAACCTGGCGGACGCCGCGCGGATCATCTGCCGCCGCAGTCAGCTGCTCCGCCGGGTGAGCGGACAGGGCGCGATGCTCGCCGCGGAGCTGACGCTGGACGAGGCCCGGGAGGTCCTGCGCGGCCACGAGGCGCAGGTCGCCGTGGCCGTGAGCAACAGCTCCCGCTCCACCGTGCTGTCGGGCCAGCCACAGGCGCTGGAGGTCATCTCCCAGGCGCTCCAGGCCCGCGGCGTCTTCTGGCGCTGGGTCAAGGTGGATGTCGCCTCCCACAGCCCGCAGATGGACGCGCTGAAGGGCGAGCTGCTGGAGGTGCTGGCGGGCGTGCAGCCCTCGCCGTCGGCGGTGCCCATCCACTCCACGGTCCTGGACGCGGTGACGGACGGCCGCGACTTCGACGCGGGCTACTGGGTGCGCAACCTGCGCGACCCCGTCCTCTTCGCCTCGGCGGTCCGGCGCGCGCGCGAGGCGGGACACGACGTCTTCATCGAGATGAGCCCGCATCCCATCCTGCTGCCCGCCGTGGAGCAGGAGCTGGCGGACGTGGACCAGCCGGGCGAGGTGCTGCCGTCGCTGCGGCGCAACGAGTCCGAGCGCGAGACGCTGCTGCGCTCCGTGGCGGCGCTCTACACGCGAGGCCTGGAGCCTGTCTGGAGCGCCGTCACCCGCGCGGGGCGCCCCGGCGTGCCGCTGCCTTCCTACCCCTGGCAGCGCGAGCGCTTCTGGCTGGACGCGGCGCCCGCGGTCCGTGCCCCCGTCGCCGCCAGCCGTCCGAGCGGTGAGGGGCTCCTGGGCAGCCACTTCCCGTCCGCCTTGGAGCCGCGGCTGCACCACTGGCAGGCCGAGTGGGGCGCGGACGTGTCCGGCTTCCTCGCCGACCACCGCGTGGGCGGTGACGCCGTGGTTCCCGGCGCCGTCTTCCTGTCCATGGCGCTGGGTGCCGCGAAGGAGGCGTTGGGGGCCGCGCCCGTGGCGCTGAGGGACATCGCCTTCCCGCAGCCGCTGATATTGGGCTCCGAGCCCGCGCCGCGCGTGCAGACCGTGCTCTCCGTGCGCGACGCTCAGCGCGAGCTCCAGGTGTTCTCCCAGGGCGAGGGCCGCACGTGGGTGCCGCACGCTCGGGCCCTGGTGGACTCGGGGCCGGCGGCGGCGGTGGGCCGGGAGCGGGCGCAGGAGGCGCTGGCGCTCCGGGACTCGCTGCGCGGCTCCGCGGCGATGCTGCTGGACTCCGTGCGGTACTACGAACTGCTGGCGGGCTGCGGGCTGGAGTACCGCGCCGCCTTCCGTGGCGTGGACTGCGTCTGGTCCCGCGAGGCGCAGGCGCTGGGGCGCATCCTTCCGCCCGCGGCCTCCGTGGACCCGGAGCTGGCGCGGGTGGCCTGCATCGACTCCGCGCTCCAGCTCTCCATCGCCACGCTGCCGCCCAGCCTGGTGTTCCGGGGACGGCAGCTCATCAGCGTCGGGGTGGACGGGTTCGCGCTCCACCGCCTCCCGGAGGGCGCCTTCCACGTCCACGCGCAGCGCCGTCCGGGCGGTGAGGGCCCGGTGTTCCTGGTGGACGTGGTGGCGTTCACCGACGCGGGCGAGCCCCTGTTCCACGTCGACGGGCTGAAGGTCCGCGTGCTCGACGTGGCGCGGCCCGCCGTTGCCCGGACTGACGAGGCCCGCCCGGCCGCTGCTTCGTCCCGGACGCTGTTCGACGAGCTGGGCGCGCTGGAGCCCTCGCGGCGGCGGTCCCGCGCCGAGGACGAGCTGCGGCAGGTGGTGGCCACGGTGCTCAAGCTGGCCCCGGCGCGCGTCCCCGTGGACCAGCCGCTGCGCACCCTGGGCATGGACTCCGTCATGTCGCTGGAGCTGCGCAACCGCATCGAGGCGCGCACCGGCATCCGGCTCTCAGCCACCGCGCTCTGGAATCACCCCACGGTGGAGGCGCTGACGGGGTTCGTCCTGAGCCAGGCCTCGTCCGCCCCAGCGGCCCGGTCCACGCCCGCGCGCGTCGTCCCGCCAGCGCCCGTGCCCGCCGCACCCGCCGTTCCCGCCGACGCGGCATTGCCTTCCGACCTGGAGCTCGAGCGGCTGTTGGAGGCCGAACTCGTCCAGGTCCACCAGCTCATCAAGGAGTCCTGACCATGACGGCCCCACTGCCCACCGCGAATGATCCCACGCTGCTCAAGCGCAGCCTCGACGCGCTGAAGGACCTCCGGGCCCGGTTCGAGGCCCTGGAGTCCCGGGGCCGGGAGCCCATCGCCATCATCGGCCTGGGGTGCCGCATCCCGGGGGGCGGGGAGACCCCGGAGACCCTCTGGAAGATGCTGCGCGGCAAGGTGGACGCCGTCAGCGAGGTGCCCGCGGACCGCTGGGACCTGTCGCGCTACTACGACGCGGACGTGGCCACGCCGGGGCGGATGCACATGCGCTACGGCGCGTTCCTGGACGCGCCCGACCGCTTCGACCCTTACTTCTTCGGCATCTCGCCCCGTGAAGCGGAGCAGATGGATCCGCAGCAGCGCCTCTTCCTGGAGGTGGCGTGGCACGCGCTGGAGGACGCGGGCCTGAGCGCGAAGGCGCTCGCGGGCACGGACACCGGCGTCTTCGTGGGCGCCAACGGGAACGACTACCTCCAGCTCCAACTCTCAGAGCCGCAGGTGCTGGGCACGTACTCGCTGGTGGGCGGCACCAACTGCATCATCCCCAACCGGCTGTCGTACCTGCTGGACCTGCGCGGGCCGAGCATGGCCTTCGACACGGCCTGCTCCTCGTCGCTCGTCGCGGTCCACCAGGCCTGCCAGAGCCTGCGCCACGGGGAGAGCTCCACCGCCATCGTGGGCGGGCTCAACCTGCTGCTGTCGCCCGTGGTGTCGGTGGCGCACTCCAAGGGCCTGCCGCTGGCGCCGGATGGGCGCTGCAAGACGTTCGACTCGCGCGCGGATGGCTACGTCCGCGGCGAGGGCTGCGGCGTCGTGGTGCTCAAGCGCCTGTCGGACGCGCTCGCGGCCGGGGATCCGGTGTGGGCCGTCATCCACGGCTCGGCCGTCAACCAGGACGGGCTCAGCAACGGCCTCACGGCACCCAACGGCGGGGCCCAGCGGGCCGTCATCCGCAAGGCGCTGGAGCGCGCGCGGCTCACCGGCTCGGAGGTGGGGCTCGTCGAGGCGCACGGGACGGGCACGTCGTTGGGCGACCCCATCGAGGTGGAGGCCCTCTCCGAAATCTACGGCGCCGCGGAGGGCGAGCGGCGGCCCTGCGCGCTCGGCTCCATCAAGACGAACATCGGGCACCTGGAGGCGGGCGCCGGCATCGTCGGCATCCTCAAGGTCGCGCTGTCGCTCAAGCACGGCGTCATCCCGGCGAACCTGCACTTCCAGGCGCTCAACCCGCACATCTCGCTGGATGGCACGCGCCTCTACGTGCCCACGGAGTCGACGCCGTGGACGGATCCGGCGGAGCGCCGCTACGGCGCGGTCAGCTCGTTCGGCGCGGGCGGCACCAACGCGCACGTCGTGCTGGGCACCCTGGAGTCCGCGCGCCCCGAGGCCGCCGCACGGCCCTCCGTGTCTGGCGCGGAGCGCTCCCACCTGCTGGTGCTCTCCGCCCGCAGCCGCAAGGCGCTGTCGAACGTGGCCCGGCGTCTGGCGGACCACCTGACCAGCGGCGCCGGCCAGCATGAAACGCTGGAGGACGTCTGCGCCACGGCCGCGCTGCGCCGGACGCACCACGACCACCGGGTGGGGCTCGTCGTCCGCACCCGCGAGGACGCACTCCAGCAACTGCGCGCGCTCCAGCAGGACGTCCGGCCCCCGGGCGCATGGACGGGCACCTCCGGAAGGCCGGGACGCCCGGTGTTCCTCTTCCCCGCGGAGCCCCGGCTGTCAGGGGCCCGGCTCGCGGCGCTGGGCCGCGACTGTCCGGTGTTCGCCCAGGCCCTGGAGCGCTGTCGCGGCGCGCTCCAGCTGGGGCAGGGCGCGGACGGGGTGGGTGAGCACTTCGCCGTGCAGGTGGCGCTCGCGGAGCTGTGGCGCTCGTGGGGCGTCGAGCCGGGCGCGGTGCTCGGGCAGGGAGTGGGGGAGATCGCCGCGGCCCACGTCGCGGGAGCGCTGTCGCTGGAGGACGCCGCGCGCGTCGCCCGTGAGTGCGGCGCCCTGCTGGCGAAGGGAGACGCGGCGGCCGGAGCGCTGACCGCGTCGCTCGCGGGACTGACGCCCCGGCTCACGGCGGTGCCCCTGTACTCGGCGGACGGGACGGTGCTGGACGGCGAGTCCCTGGGCGCTGGCGCCTGGACGCGGTGCCTGCGCCGTCCCGCGCAGGTGTTGCCGGGCATCGAGGAGTCGCTGCGCGCGGGCCACGTGCTCTTCGTGGAGCTGGGCGCGGAGCCGGTGCTGACCGCGCCGGTGGAGGAGGCCGCCGCGCGCCAGGGACTGACGGACGTGCTGGCGGTGTCCTGTCTCCGTGGGAGCCAGGATGCGCTGGGGGCGCTGCTGACGTCCGTGGCGGCGCTCCACGCGGCGGGTCTGGGCCTGCTCCTGGAGCGGCTGCTCGCGCCCCACGGGCACTTCCTCCGCCTGCCGACCTATCCCTTCGAGCGCGAGTCCTTCTGGTTCAAGGAGCGGCCCGTCACGATGCTCGCGTCGGTGCGCTCCACCAGCCTGGAGCTGCCCCGCGCGGCGGTGCGTGACACGCCCCCGGAACCCGTCCGGCGTCCCACGGAAGTCCGCGCCCCGGCCTCGCCGCAGCTGGCTGGCTGGGCGGAGCTGCCGGAGCGCGAGCGCGCCACGAAGCTGCGGAGCCTGGTGCACGCGGAGGTGGCGCGCATCCTGAAGTTCGACGCCGCCCGGCTCGACCCCAAGGGTGGCTTCTTCCAGATGGGCATGGACTCCGTGATGGCCGGACAGCTGCGCAACCGGCTGGAGCAGCAGCTGGGGCGCAAGTTCGCCGTGACCGTCATCTTCGAGAACCCCACCGTGGAGCGGCTGTCCCGGCAGCTGGGCACGTTCGTCACGCCACCCCCGGCACCCGCCACCCCGCCGCGTGAGCCGCAGCCCCTGGCGTCCCAGGGCCTGTCCCCGGCGACGGGAGGCGGCACTGACAGCATCGCCGACCTCCTGGCGCGGGAACTCGAAGAGACCTCCTCCATCTCCAGCAAGGACCTGTCATGAGCACCCCGCCGGTTTCCACCGAAGCGTCCAACCGCGACGAACTGCTCCAGCGTGCCCTGGAGCGCATCCGTGAGTTCCGCGGGAAGCTCGACGCCGTCGAGTCCCAGCGCTCCGAGCCCATCGCCGTGGTCGGCATGTCCTGCCGCCTGCCGGGCGGCAATGACGACCCCTCCACGCTGTGGCGCTTCCTGCGCTCTGGAGGCGACGGCATCCGCACCTTCCCCCAGGAGCGCGGCGCCGCGGCGACCCCGGACGGACAGCTCTTCAAGGGCGGGTTCCTGGATCAGGTCGACCGGTTCGACGCGGGCGTGTTCGGCATCTCCCCGCGCGAGGCCGCGACGTTGGATCCCCAGCAGCGCCTGTTCCTGGAGGTGAGCTGGGAGGCCCTGGAGAACGCGGCGCAGCCCTTCGACAAGCTCGAGGGGAGCATGGCCGGCGTGTTCGTGGGCATCACCAACTATGACTACTGCCAGAAGCTGATGCAGGAGACGCCCATTGATCAGCTGGACGCCTACTGCCTCACCAGCAACGCGTCCACGTTCGCGGCCGGGCGCCTGTCGTACTGGCTGGGCCTGCGCGGTCCCAGCCTGTCCGTGGACACGGCCTGTTCATCTTCCGCCGTCGCCCTGCACCAGGCATGTCAAAGCTTGCGCGCGGGGGAGTGTTCGCTAGCACTGGCGGGCGGCGTCAACGTGCTGCTGTCGCCGGAGTGGTTCGTGGTGCTGTCGCGCGCGGGCATGCTGTCGCCGGACGGCTACTGCAAGACGTTCGACCGCGACGCCAACGGCTACACCCGCGGCGAGGGCTGTGTCGTCTTCGTGCTCAAGCGCCTGTCGGACGCGGTGGCGGCGAAGGACCACATCCACGCGCTGATCCGGGGCTCGTGCGTCAACCAGGATGGCCGCAGCGGCGGGCTCACGGTGCCCAACCCCGCGGCGCAGCAGGACGTCATCCGCGGTGCGCTCAAGGCCGCGCGCGTGGGGGCGGACCGCGTCAGCTATGTGGAGACGCATGGCACGGGGACGCCGCTCGGCGACCCGATAGAGGTCCGCGCGCTGGGCGCGGCGCTGGGCGAGGGTCGCGCGGAAGGCGACCGCATCCACATCGGGTCCATCAAGGCCAACATCGGGCACCTGGAGCCGGCGGCGGGGGCCGCGGGCCTCATGAAGGTCATCCTCGCGCTCCAGAACGAGGAGCTGCCGCCCCAGGTCCAGTTCCGGGAGCTGAACCCGGAGATCGACCTGGAGGCGCTGCCGGTGGCCATCTCCACCCGGCCGGAGGCGTGGCCGCGCGCGGAGCGTCCGCGCATCGCGGGGGTGAGCTCGTTCGGCGCGAGCGGCACCAACGCCCACCTGGTGGTGGAGGAGGCCCCGGCCGTGGTGCGCCCGGCGCGGGCCTTCGAGCCCGGCACGCAGCTCTTCACCCTGTCCGCGCGCAGTCCGGCGGTGCTGGCGCGGCTGGCGGGCCGGCACGCGTTGCATCTGGCGGCGAAGCGCGACCTGCTCCTGGAAGACGTGTGCTTCAGCGTGAACACCGGCCGGGCCCGGTTCGCGGAGCGCGTGGCGCTGCCCGTGGACGACCTGGAGTCGCTCCAGCACGCGCTGTCCGCCATCGCGGCGGGGGAGCTGCCGGCGGGTGCGTCCCTGGGCCGCGCGCAGGTGGGGCAGGGGCCGAAGGTGGCCTTCCTCTTCACCGGCCAGGGCAGCCAGTTCCCGGGCATGGCGGTGGAGCTGCACGCCTCGCAGCCGGTGTTCCGGCAGGCGTTGGACCGCTGCGCGGAGGCGCTGAAGTCCCACTGGGACGTGCCGCTGCTCACGCTCCTGCGCGGGGAGGGCTTCACGGCGGGGCTGTTGGATCAGACCCGCTACACCCAGGCCGCGCTCTTCTCCGTGGAGTACGCGCTCGCCATGCTCTGGCGCAGCTGGGGCGTCGTGCCTGCCGCGGTGCTGGGCCACAGCGTGGGTGAGTACGTCGCGGCCTGCGTCGCGGGCGTCTTCGAGCCCGAGGCGGCCGTGGCGCTGCTCGCCGTGCGCGGCGCGCTCATGCAGGCGCTCCCGGCGGCGGGCGCGATGGCGTCCGTCTTCGCCAGCGAGGCCCAGGTGCGGGCGGCTTTGGAGGGGAAGGCCGACCGCGTGTCCGTGGCCGCGGTGAACGCGCCGGACAACATCGTCATCTCCGGCCAGGTGGACGCCGTGGAGCAGGTGCTCCAGGCGCTGATGGCGCAGGGTCACAAGCACAAGCGCATCAACGTCTCGCAGGCGTTCCACTCGCCGCTGCTGGATCCGATGCTGGACGCGCTGGAGCAGGCCGCGTCCGGGCTCACGTTCCATGAGCCGTCCCTCCCGCTCATCTCCAACCTGACCGGCCGGCCCGTGGACGCCGGCACGCTGGGGCCGCGCTACTTCCGCGACCACGCCCGCGAGGCCGTGCGCTTCCAGGCCAGCATGGAGTGGCTGTTCGAGAACGGCTTCGACACCTTCGTGGAGGTGGGCCCCGCGCCCCACCTCATCGGGATGGTGAAGCGCTACGCGCCCGCGGGGGACCGCGCCTTCTTGCCCTCGATGCGCAAGGGGCTGTCCGCCCAGCGCTCCATGCTGGAGAGCGCGGGCGCCCTGTACACGCGCGGCGCCGACCTGGAGTGGGACCACCTGCACGCGGGCCTCGAGCCGCGCCGGGTCCCGCTGCCGACGTACACCTTCGACCGGAAGCGGTACTGGTACGCCGCCCCCGCGCCCGGTACCGCGGCCCGGTCCTCGGCCCCGGTGCGGGAGGAGACCGCCTCGACGACGCTGCTGGGGAACCGGCTGCCGTCGCCGCTGCCCGCGGCGCAGTTCCGCGTGCGGTACGACGCGGCCCAGCACCCGTGTCTGGCGGACTGCCGGATGGGCGGGATGCGGGTGGTGAACGTGGGTGTCTTCCTGGAGGCCGCGCTCCAGTCCTGGCACGCGCTGACGCCGGGAGCCGGAGCCTGCCGCGTGGAGGGCCTGTCGGTCCGGCGCGGGCTCCTCATGGACGACGACGAGACGCGCGTCGCGCACCTGGTGGTGGAGCCACCGGACGCGAAGGGCGAGCGTGGCTTCGCGCTCCACAGCCTGCCGCCGGGGGCCTCGGAGGACTCCAGCGCCTGGGCGGTGCACGTGGAGGGACGGCTCGCGGAGGCCCAGGAAGAGAAGGGGCTGGAGTCCGCGGACGCCATCCTCGCGCGCTGCGGGCAGACGCTGGACGGCGCGGAGTTCTACGCGCGCATGGAGAAGCGCCAGCTGGTGCTCGGGCACTCGGCGCGGTGGATCGAGCAGGTCCGCTTCCGTGAGGGCGAGGCGCTCGCGACGATGCGCGCGCCCGACGCGAAGGAGGCGGAGGGCTACCGCGTCCACCCGGGCCTGGTGGACGCGCTCTTCCAGGCGGTCTTCGCGTGCCTGCCGGGCAACGTGCCCGAGGACGCCATCTACATGATCGTCGAGGTCGCCCGCTTCGTCGTCGGTCCCGCCACCCCGGCGGCCGCGACCCGGGCCCACGTGCGGCTGCGCCCCTGGAAGGACGGGGACACGACGATTGTCGCGGACGTGGACGTGGCGGACGCGCAGGGCCGCGTCTTCCTGCGCGCCGAAGGAGCGCTGCTCAAGCGCACGACGGTGCAGGCCCTCCAGAAGGTGACGCGCGCGGAAGTCACGCCGTCGGCGAGCGCCGCCCGTCCCGCTTCGTCGGGCCTGCGGGACGTGCTCGCGCGCCTGCCGGTGGCGCAGCGCACGCCCCGGCTCGTGGAGTGGCTGCGTGCCCAGGTCGCCGTCATCCTGCGCGCGTCCGCCGCGGACGTGGACGTGGACGCGCCACTGGCGCACGCGGGCTTCGACTCGCTGATGGCGCTGGAGCTCAAGAGCGCCGTCGCCAACGAGCTGAACGTGGCGTTGTCGCTCGGCGGGCTCCTGGCGGGCGCGAGCCTCAAGGCCCTTTGCTCGGAGATCCTCGGTCAGCTGTCGCTGGAGGCGCCTCCCGCGAGCAGCGCGGCGGAGCCGGCGCGGACCGCGAGCGCGGAGCCGGCCCCGGTGGAGGTGCTCGTGCATGACGGGGAAGGGCGCCACCAGCCCTTCGGCATGACGGACCTCCAGCAGGCGTACCTGCTGGGCCGCACCCGCTCCTTCGAGCTGGGCGGCGTGTCCACCTACTTCTTCCTGGAGGTGGACCTGCTGGGCGTGGACCTGGAGCGGCTGGGCTCGAGCCTGGACGTCGTCATCCAGCGCCACGACATGCTGCGCGCGGTGGTGACGCCAGACGGGCAGCAGCGGGTGCTGTCCACGGTGCCGTCCTTCGTCATCCGCACGGTGGACCTGCGGGGCCAGGACGCGTCCCAGGTCGAGCGCGCGCTCGCGGCGCTGCGCACGGAGATGGCCACCCAGGTCTTCCAGACGGACCGCTTCCCGCTATTCGACGTCCGGGCCACGCGGCTGGACGGCGAGCGCACGCGGCTGCACCTGGGCTTCGACGCCCTGGTTGTGGACGCGTGGAGCACGTCGCTGCTCTTCAAGGAATGGTCGGCCGTGTACCGCGAGGGCGCCGGGGCGCTGCGGCCCATCGACATCACCTTCCGCGACTACGTGCTGGGCGTGCAGGCGCTGGAGTCTGGCCCCGCGTACGCCGCCGCGGAGAAGTACTGGCTCGACCGCGTCCCCAAGCTGCCGCCCGCGCCGGAGCTCCCCATGGCCCGCCACCCGGGCACGCTGGAGCTGCCGCGCTTCACGCACCGCTCGTTCCGGCTGCCCAAGGCGCAGTGGGCGCGCTTCAAGGAGCTGGCGCGCGAGGCGGGCGTCACGCCCTCCATGGTGATGTGCGCGGCCTACTCCGAGATCCTGGCCACCTGGGGCCGCAGCCGCGCCTTCACGCTCAACGTGCTGTTCTTCAACCGCGTGCCGCTGCACCCGCATGTGGACCGGGTGCTCGGCAACTTCAGCGCCACCACGCTGCTGGAGGTGCAGGTGGAGCGCGCGGAGTCCATCTCCTCGCGGGCGCAGCGGCTCCAGCAGCAGCTGTGGAACGACCTGGACCACGCGTCGTTCAGCGGCGTGCGCGTGCTGCGTGAGCTCAACCGGCGCGACGGCGACATGCGGCGCGCCCGCATGCCCGTCGTCTACGCGAGCACCATCAACTTCCACTCGCGCGAAGGCGACGCCGCTCCGGCCGGCCTGGCCCAGCACCTGCTCACCATGGGCACGGGCGGCGAGGAGATCCACAGCAGCATCCGCACGCCCCAGGTGTTCCTGGATCACCAGGTGGTGGAGGACGGCGGTGGACTCGTCCTCAACTGGGACGTGGTGGAGGAGCTGTTCCCGGCGGGGATGATCGACGCCATGTTCCAGGCCTACTCGGGCCTGGTGACGCGGCTGGCGGCGGAGCCCGCCGCATGGACGGAGCGCACCCGGCTGCTGGTGCCTCCGGAGCAGCTGGACGTCCGCCGGGAGGCCAACGCGACGGCCGCACCCGTGGCGCAGGGCCTGATGCACGAGCCGTTCGTGAGGGCCGCCGCGCTCCAGCCGGACCAGCCCGCGGTCATCACCTCGCGCCGCACGCTCACCTATGGCGAACTGGACGCCGCCTCCAACCGCGTCGCGCACTGGCTGCGCGAGCAGGGGGCCCGGCCCAACGCGCTCGTGGCCCTGGTGATGGAGAAGGGCTGGGAGCAGGTCGTCGCCGCGCTGGGCGTCCTCAAGTCCGGCGCCGCGTATGTGCCCATTGACTCGCACCTGCCTCCGGCGCGCCTGCGCTACCTCCTGGAGAACACGGGAGCCCGGCAGGTGCTCACCCAGTCCTGGCTCAAGCTGGAGCTTTCGGGCGTGGACCCCAGCGCGGTGCTGGCCATCGACGGGCCGGAGGCTCAGCGGCCGTCCGCGGACGCGCTGCCGAGCGTGCAGCGTCCGGACGACCTGGCCTACGTCATCTACACGTCCGGCTCCACGGGGCACCCCAAGGGCGTGATGATTGAACACCGGTCGGCGCTCAACACGCTGCTGGACGTCAACACGCGCTACGGCGTCGGCGCGGACAGCCGGGGCTTCGCGCTGTCCGCGATGAACTTCGACCTGTCGGTGTGGGACGTCTTCGGCCTGCTGGCCGCGGGTGGCGCGCTGGTCATCCCGGAGCCCGGCGAGCTGCGCGAGCCCGGCCGCTGGCTGCACCTGGTGCGCGAGCACCGCGTGACGGTGTGGAACAGCGTCCCGGCGCTGATGGAGATGATGGCCGACCACCTGGCGGGCCTGGGCGAGACGTGGCCCCAGCTGAAGACGGTGATGATGAGCGGCGACTGGATCCCGGTGTCGCTGCCGGAGCGCATCCACGCCGTGGCGCCGGATGCCGCCGTCTACAGCATGGGCGGCGCCACCGAGGCGGCCATCTGGTCCATCGTCTACCCCATTGGCGACGTGGACCCCGCCTGGCCCAGCATCCCCTACGGCAAGGCGATGCTGAACCAGCAGATGCTGGTGCTCGACGACGCGCTGATGCCGTGTCCCACCTGGGTGCCGGGGCAGATCTTCATCGGCGGCGTGGGCGTCGCGCGCGGCTACTGGCGGGACGAGGAGAAGACCCGCGGAAGCTTCATCCGCCACCCGCTGACGGGCGAGCGGCTGTACCGCACGGGAGACCTGGGCCGCTTCCTGCCGTCCGGCGACATCGAGTTCCTGGGCCGCGAGGACTTCCAGGTCAAGGTCCAGGGCTTCCGCATCGAGCTGGGCGAGATTGAAAACGCGCTGCTCCAGCACCCGGGCGTGCGCGCCGCCGTCGCGTCCGCCGTGGGAGAGAAGCGGGGCAACAAGCGGCTCGTGGCCTACGTGGTGCTGGACGCGGAGGCGCCCCCGGCGCTGGACGCGCTGCGCGACGCGCTGCGGACGAAGCTGCCGGAGTACATGGTGCCGCAGACCTTCGTGACGCTGGACTCGCTGCCGCTCAGCGCGAACGGGAAGGTGGACCGCGGCGCGCTGCCGGCCCTGGAGGGCACGCAGCAGCCGAAGCAGACCGGCGTCAAGGTGCCGCCGCGCACCGGGCTGGAGAAGACGCTGGCCGGCCTCTGGGAAGGGCTCTTGCCGGGGCCCGTGGGCGTCCATGACAACTTCTTCGAGGTGGGCGGCAACTCGCTGCTCGCGGTGCGGCTGATGGCGCGGCTGCGCCAGGAGCTGGGCCGGGAGCTGCCGCTGGCGACCCTCTTCGAGATGCCCACCATCGCGCTGCTCGCCGAGTCCCTGGCCGGGCCGGAGGCGCCGCGGCGCGAGGGGCGTGGCGCGCTGGTGCCCATCCAGCCCGCGGGCACGCGGCCTCCGCTCTTCCTCGTGCACCCGGTGGGAGGCAGCGTCCTCTGCTACGCGGAGCTGGCGCGGAAGCTGGGGACGGATCAGCCCGTCTTCGGGATCCAGGTGCCGCCCGGCGCGCCGGCCCGGTCCATCGAGGCCATGGCCGCCGCGTACCTGGAGGCGCTGCGCGACGTGCAGCCGCGCGGCCCGTATCACCTGGGCGGGTGGTCCATGGGCGGCGTCGTCGCCTACGAGATGGCGCGCCAGCTCCAGGCGGCGGGGGACACCGTCTCCACGCTCGCGCTCATCGACGTGCTCGTCCCGCCAGCGGGGCAGGGCGGGGACGCCATGGACGAGGCGGCGCTGATGGCGCGCTTCGCCGAGGACCTGGGCGCCCTGTCGGCCCGCCGCGTCTCGGTGGATGCCGGCGCGCTGCGGGCCCTGCCCGCGGACGCGGTGCTGGAGCGCGTGGTGGAGGACCTGCGGGCGCAGGAGGCCATCGCTCCGGAGCTCGACCGCGCGACGCTGGGGGCGCACGCGGAGGTGTTCAAGGCGAACATGCGCGCCCTCACCGCGTACCAGGCCCGGCCCTACGCCGGCCGCGTCTGGTTCTGCCGGGGCGCGCAGCCCGGAGGCGCCTCGCGGCAGAACGCGGAGGCGTGGCTGCGGCTCACCTCGGGCGGCCAGCTCGTGGAGCTGGAAGGCAATCACTACACCCTGTTCAGCCACGGGCTCGACGCGCTCGTGGGCTCGCTGTCGTCCGCCCTGCGCGCCTGAGCCAGGGCTTCTGCTTCGTTCATCTCGTTTCGTTCACAAGGAGTGCAACCGTGTTTCATCGTCTGAGTCCGTGGATCCTGGGTGCGGCCCTGCTGGGCATGGCCGGCTGTTCCGATGAAGGGGAGACCGTCGACGCCTGTGTCGACAACAAGGTCCAGAAGGTCTCCGAGAAGGAGCTGTCCAAGCGGTTGAAGGACGGCGCGTACCGCGGCACGTGCGACCTGATGGAGAACCGCGTGTCGTTTGGCGACGGTTACGTGCAGTCCATCATCCACAAGAACGCGGACGGCTCCGTGAAGGCCATTGGCGTCACCGTGGATCAGGCCGCCATGGACACGCTGCCCATGCTGCCCCACCTGCCGACGAACGACGGGCAGACGTGCTGGGACATGAACAACGACGGCGTGACGGACCCGGAGAAGGAGTGCAACGGCGGCCACGAGCGCGTGCTCTGGTTCCCCAAGATGAAGGACGTCCCCTTCCAGTGGATCATGTTCAACTGGCAGGGCCGGGGCCACGGCCCCATCGGCGCGTTCGACAAGGGGCACTTCGACCTGCACTTCTTCATGCAGGACTTCGTGACGCGTAACTTCATCCGCACCGGCCCGTGCGGCGTCTACACGGACTGCAACGACTACGCGAAGGCCATCAAGGATCCGCCGGCGCCCTTCTACCCGACGGGCTTCGAGAACCAGAAGGGCGTGTCCGCGCGCATGGGCAACCACCTGGCGGACATCGCCGAGTCGCCCTTCAACGGCGAGCCCTTCACGCAGGCGTTCGTCTACGGCGCCTACGACGGCCACATCACGTACTTCGAGACCGTCGTCGAGGGCGGCTTCGCCAAGAGCAAGCCCGCCGAGGACTGCCGCCCCATCAAGGCGCCTCCGGCGATGGAGGTCTCCGGCCTCTACCCGACGCGCTACTGCTTCCGGTACCGCGAGGACAAGAAGGACTACCTGATGACGCTCGAGGACTTCGAGTACCGCAACGCGCCCAACTAAGCGTTTCCCCCACGCGAGCGGCCGTGCCCCGGAGCGCATCCGGGAGCGGCCGCTCGTTGTTTCCTCTCCTCGCTGGAGCCTCACCGTGAAGAAGACATCCATCCTCCTGTCCTGGATGCTGCCGCTGCTCCTGTCGTTGTGGGCGGCTCCGGCCGGGGCGCACTGGGGCATGCCCGACGAGGCGAGCAGCATCAGCGTGCGCCGCGGGCACGAGGACGACTGGATCATGGGTGACGCTTCCGGCGCGCTCATCTCCCGCGACCAGGGGACGACCTGGCGGTGGATCTGCCCGGAGGGCATGGGCATCGCCATCTGGCGTCCGGAGCGCTACTTCTGGCTGTCCGGCGGGGCCATCCTGGCGGCCACGGGGAGCGCGCTGATCCGCTCCGACGACAGCGGCTGCTCGTGGGCGCCGCATACCTATTTCAAAGACACGTGGGTCACCGGGTTGGCGGTGCACCCGACGGACGAGCGGTTCCTGTACGTCAGCACGGGGCGGCCGTCCCTGAACAACGGGCTGTACCGCTCCGAGGACGGCGGGGAGTCCTGGGTGCAGGCGCTGGCGCCGACGCCGGGCTCCCGCTACTCGGCCATCCGCATCGCCGCGTCGGATCCGCTGCGCCTCTACGCGTCGGGCCAGGACGCGGAAGGCCAGTTCCTGGCGCGCAGCGATGACGGCGGGCGCGTCTGGACGCGGCTGCCCCAGCCGCTCACCGCGTTGAAGCTCCCGTATGACCTGGTGCTGCTGCGAGTGAGCGACGCGTCACCGGACGTGCTGTGGGCGAAGATCTCCGCCCAGGGGCGCGACTGGCTGCTCAAGAGCACGGACGGTGGCGTCACGCTGACGTCGGTGATGGATACCTACGAGCGCATCTCCAGCGTGGAAGCGTCCCCGGACGGGCGCACGGTCTGGGTCTCCACGACGACCCGCCTCTTCCGTGGGCAGGATGACGGGGCCTTCACGGAACTCGCGGAGCCGAATGGGAACGCCTGCGCGCTGAAGCGGAACGGGACGCTCTATGGCTGTGGTTCGGGCTGGACGGGCGGCTGGGCGTTGGCGAAGAGCGCGGACGAAGGCACGACCTGGGAGTCGATGTTCAAGCTCGGCGACGTGCAGGGCGCGCACCTGTGTCCCGCCGCGACGCCCGTGCAGCAGCGCTGCCCGGCCCTGTGGCCGCAGCTGGCGCAGCTCTACGGCGCGGCTCCGGACGGGGGCGTGGGACCCACGCAGGACGCCGGCCCTTCCGAGCAGCCCGTGGCGCCAGCGTCCCCGGATGGCTGCGCCGCGTCGCCGGGCCTGGTGCCGGGCGCGCTCCTGGTGCTCGCGACGGTGTGGGGGCGCCGTTCCCGAAGGGACGCGCTGGCGCGGAGCCGCCGGTCATGACGGCCTCACTGCCTTGGACGAAGCGCGCTGTCGGGGCGCGGTCCTGGCTGCTGCTTGCCCTGTCGGTGGGCGTGCTCGGGGCCTGTGGTGAGACGGACACGGGACCGCTCCAGGTGCCGGAGCTGGAGTACGGCGTCGAAGCGCCGTGGCCGGTGTCCGCGCCGCTGCCGCCCGTGGGGCCCGCCGGACGGCTGATCATCACCAACAACCTGGAGGACACCCTCAGCCTGTTGGACCTGGACGGGATGGAGTCTCCCACCTGGGGCGAACTGGCGCGCGTCCCGGTGGGGCTCAACCCGGTGGAGCTGGAGGGGCCGCACCACTCGGTCGTCTCGCCGGAGGGTGACTTCTATTACGTGGGCATCTCCAACTACGTGCCCGGCTCCGGCTCCGGACCGCACGGGACGCATGGTTCGGGGAAGGCGGATGGCTACTGCCTCAAGCTGGACGCGGCCACCCACGCCGTCGTGGGGTCCGTGCGCGTGGATCCCAACCCGGGCGACGTCATCCTCAGCGCGGACGGGCGGACGCTCTTCCAGACGCACTTCGACCTGCTGAAGATCGCGGAGGTGGCGCGGCGGGGAGGCACGGAAGCGGAGATGGATTCACGGATGGCCATCCTCGATGCGCGGACGATGACGCGCACGGCGATGGTGCCCGTCTGTCCCGCGCCCCACGCGGTCCGGCTGTCACCGGACGGACGCAGTGCCTACGTCGCCTGCTGGTCGGACGAGGTCGCCATCGTGGACCTGGAGCAGGCGGACCGCCCGGTGCGTCGCGTGAAGGTGGCGGCCAACGTCGGCACGGCCGTGCGGCCCCTTCATCAGCCCTATGCGCTCACGGTGTCGCCCACGACGGGTGCGGTGTGGATCAGCTCACTCGCGAGCCGCGCGGTGCAGTACCTGGATCCGGAGACGCTCACGATGGATCCCCAGCGCACGGTGTGGCTGCAGGGCGCGCCGATGTTCGGTGCCTTCACGTCCGACGGGCGCACGCTCTACATGCCGTACCAGTCGGTGGACTCCATCGCCATCATCGACGCAGCCGATCCGGAGGCGGTGCCCGGGGAGATTCCGCTGGCGCCCAGCGGCTGCCTCAACGTGCACCAGCTGATGCTGACGCCGGATGAGCGCCATGCGCTCGTGGTCTGCGAGGGCGACCACGTGGGGCCGGGCACGCTCCACGTCGTGTCGCTGGAGGAGCGGCGGGTGGTGAAGACGGTCCAGGTGGGGCTCTTCCCGGACTCGGTGGCGCTGCTGCGGAGCCGGCCATGAGGTGGCTCTGGGTGCTGGGCGCGCTGCTGGCGGGCTGTGGCGGCGCGACGCCCGCGGCGGAGTTCGGTGAGACGCTGTTCCAGGATGCCCGGCTGTCGGACAGCCAGTTCAACAGCTTCTCCTGCGCGACCTGCCACGCCACGAGCGCCATGCCCGATCCGGACCGGATGCTCGCGGGCTACCCGCTGGAGAACGTGGCGTTCCGCGAGACGTGGTGGGGCGGCTACGAGACGGACCTGCTGAGCGCGGTGAACTTCTGCTACCTGGGCTTCATGCGCGGCGTGTCCCCCCTCACGCGGGAGGATCCCAAGGCGCGGGCGCTGTACGAATACCTGGTGCGGATCAGCCCGGACGCGGACGCACCCGCGCTGCCCTTCACGGTGGTGAAGGACATCCAGGACGTGCCGGCTGGTGATGCTGGAAGGGGAGTCGCCGTGTACCGCGCCGCCTGCCAGACGTGCCATGGGGCCACGCACACAGGGGAGGGACGGCTGACGACGTTCGCGTCAGTGTTGCCGGAGGTGACGGACGACTACGACGCGCTCTTCCCTGGCATTCCCCGGCGGCTGGTGGTCATCGAGAAGCTGCGCCATGGCAACTTCTTCGGAGTGGGCGGCACCATGCCGCTCTACAGCCGGGAGGCCCTGTCGGACGAGGACCTGGCGGCGGTGCTCACCTTCCTGGGGTTGTGAGCGCCTCAGGCCCAGAGCGACTGCTCCAGCGAGTCCAACAGTGCCAGTGCCACCGCCGGTGAAGGCAGCCCGGCCTCCGCGGAGAGGCGCGCGTCCAGCGGCACGGCCATCTCCGCGCGCAGCACGGCCAGCGCCTGGCGCCGGGCCTCCCGAAGGATGGAGCGGTCCTCTTCGGACAGCCTGGGCGCGGCCCACGCGTCGATGTCCCACGACAGGCCCGCGTGGCGCGTCTCGTCCTCCGCGATGCGGACCATGGCCTCGCGGATCTCCGCATCCTCCGCGTGCAGTGCCTGGTGGTGGGCCAGCAGCGCGCTGTAGGTCTCCCGCACGCACCCCTCCACGGCGTTGTCGAGCAGCACCTCGCGCAAGGACCTCAGCGGCACGTCGGCCACGGAGGGCAGGGGAGGCTCGGCCCCGAAGTGACGCGCGAGCCGGGTGGTGACCTCCGCGTGCCGGACCTCGTCCTGCGCGCTGGCGAGCGCCGCGTCCTGCAACGCCTGACCCGCACCGTGCAGGGCCAGCTCCTCGCGCAGCCGGAGGAAGGCGTCGACGGACGCAGCCTCCAGCCGGGCGGCATTGGCGAACCAGGCGCCCCGGGCGTCCTCGCAGTCCTCAGCCTGTGCCTCCTGGAGTCCCACGGGCCTTCTGCCGGGATAGCAGCCCGTGTCGCCGTACTTGACCTTGAAGGCTTTGTGCTCGACCACCTCTCCCGAGGACGAGATGCGCACCGGCTTCCGGGACAGCCATGACTGCTTCTGGTCACAATCAACGCCCAGTTCCTCCAGGATCGTGAAGCCCTCGTCGGGATTGACGCCGACCCATGGCGGGGCCTCGGTGGAGGAGCAGACCTCGTAGCCGGCCGCGAATGCCAGGAGTGCGGCCTCCTCCGCCTGCTCGATGGCACCCAGCACCTGTTTGAGCGAATCCCTCGACCTGAAGATCCTCACGTCGTCGCCCCGGGTGGTCACCACGTAATAGGAGCTACACGTCGAAAGGGCGTCGCCAAGACACTTACCTCCAAAGCCTTCCATGCCTCCGTCGTCCAGCGACTGGCGCGCTTCCACACAGGCCTCTTTGTTGACGGCCGTCTCGCAAGCGTTTCCCGTGGTGAAGACGGACTGGGAGCCAGGGATTCGCTTCCTCTCGGCACGGGCTGGCTGCCCTCCACCGGGTCGTCGGGGCTTTGACGTGTCGGCGACGAGCTCCCAGGTGTACGAATACCGCCTCACCTCGACGAAGTCCGGCACGGGCACCATCCACGCCCTGTCGATTCCGGGGACCGCGTTGTAGAAGGGATATCCCTCCCTCGGAGGAGCCTCCGCGCACCGGATCCGGCGGTAGTTCGTCGCCAGCCGGCCAGCGGGCACGTCCGGCTTTACGTGCCGTTCGCCGTGGCATCCGGCAATCACAAGCGGCGTGGCCAGCGTTGCCTTCAAGGCCCTGGCGAACAGCCGCCGCAATCGCTCCGCGTTCAATGGCAACCCCCGTGTTGGCAGCCCGGCCCCTGCGCTGCCCCCAAACCCTATCAAACCGGTTCGGGACCATGCCCATGAAAAGCAGACGGGCGATGCACGCCGCAAAGCGCGCATCGCCCGTGGGAACGACCGTGGAACAGGTGCGGCCTACGCCCCCGCGTACTTGCGGCGGAACTCGTGGATCTCCGCCAGCCGGAACGTGCCCGGCTCCGGAGCAATCGCCTCCGGCGCGTCGTAGGGCAGGTTCATCAGCCGCTCGTACTCCTCCACCGACACGCGCTCGCGCTTCGCCAGCACCGTGTCCAGGTCCGCGCGGGCCATGCGCTCCGCGGCCTTCTCACCCACGACGCCGGTGTAGAACTCCGCGCAGGAACCGCTGCCGTAGGACAAGAGGCCCATCCGCTGGCCCGCCAGCGCCGCGCCCTCCGCGTGCAGCTGGCCCGCGAGCGCCAGGTACAGCGACGCCGTGTAGACGTTGCCCACCCGCGCGTTCAGCCCCAGCGACTTCGCCACCTGCGCGTCGTAGCTGGCCTGCGACTTCGCCGCCTCGTCGCGCGCCTCGGGCGTGGCCGGCCCGTTGGCCGAGTCCTCCAGGTCGCACAGCCGCACCTGCGCGTGCGCCTTGCGCGCCATCTTGCAGAAGGGCACGTGGTAGAGGATGCGCGCCAGCTGCTCGCTGGGCAGCTTCGAGTCCCACCGCACCAGCCCCTGCTCCATGGCGCGCTCTCGCCAGCCCCGGTACGCGCCCGCCATGGCGTCCAGGTAGCAGGTGATGGAGTAGTGACCGTCCACCAGCGCCTCGCGCCGGCCCACCGGACGCCAGAAGTCGTACACGTCCGCGGTGCTCACGCCGTTGAGCCCCACGTCCACCGCCAGCAGGTCCGGCGTCTCCGACACCAGCAGCGCCACCGCGCCGCCGCCCTGCGTGGGCTCGCCCGCCGTCTTCAGGCCGTAGCGCGCGATGTCCGTGCACACCACCAGCGCGGAGCGGCCCGCCGCCGCGCCGGACGCAATCCACTCCACCGCCGCCATCAGACCCGCCGTGCCGCCGTAGCACGCGTGCTGCGAGTCGAACGTGCGCATGCCGCGCGGCAGCTTCAGCAGGCCGTGCACGTGCGACGCGATGGGCTTGGAGTGGTCCACGCCCGTCTCCGTGCCCACCACCAGCATGCCCAGCTTGGAGGTGTCCACGCCCTGCTGCTGGATGAGCCGAGCGGCCGCCGTGGCCGCCAGCGACACGGAGTCCTCGCCCGGGTCGTTGACCGCCATCTCCTTCGCGCCCAGGCCCGCGGTGAACTTCGCCGGGTCCACGCCGCGCGCCCGCGCCAGGTCCTCGATGTCCACGTACCGCCGGGGGACCGCCACCGCCAGCGCTTCGATTCCAACCCGCTTCTTCATGGGGAGCTCCTCAAGATCAAAAGGTCGCGAATCCAGACGGCCTCACGCCGCCGGGGGCACCAGCACCAGCCGGCCCGCCACTTCCCGGTTCTCCAGCCGGAAGTGCGCGCGGCCCGCGTCCGCCAGCGCCACCTCTTCCGACACGAAGGGACGGACGAGGCCCTTGGCCGTCAGCCGCAGCGACTCGTCCAGCTCCTCGCGCGTGGTCGCGTACGCGCCAAGAATCTCCAGCTCCTTCACGATGACCAGGCCCGGGTTGAGGTTCACCACCCCGGACTCCAGGTTGCCCACCACCACCACGCGTCCACCGGGCGCCATGGCCTTGAGCGTCTGATCAAAGGTGGCGCTGCCGACGATCTCCACCGCCACGTCCACGCCCTGGCCCTGCGTGCGCTTGCGCGCCTCCGAACCGAAATCCAGGCCGCGCGAGACAATCACCTCGTCCGCGCCGGCCTCCTTGAGGGCCGAGACCTTCGCCTCGCCGGACGTGATGGCGATGACGCGCGCCCCGTCCACCTTGGCCAGCTGCACGGCCGCCAGGCCCACGCCGCCGCTGGCGCCGGTGATGAGGACCGTCTCACCGGCCTTCACCTTCGCCCGCGTGCGCAGCGTGTGCACGGCGGTGCCCAGCGTGCAGCACACCGTCGCGGCCACCGCCCAGGGCAGGTCGGACGGCACGCGGCCGAGGCCTCGCACCGGGGCCACCATGAACTGCGCGTAGCCGCCCTGGAGCTCCTCGCCGAAGAAGCGGTTGTCCGTCTTGCACAGGCTGTTGCGGCCGGCGAGGCACAGCGCGCACTCACCGCAGGACATGCGCTGCAGCGTCGCCGCGCGGTCGCCCACCTTCCAGCCCACCGTGTCCGGGCCCACCTCCACCACCTCGCCCGCGGCCTCGTGCCCCAGGATGGCGGGCACATGCGTGCGGGGCAGGTTGCCGCGGCGGTTGATGACGTCGTGGTAGCAGACGCCGCACGCGTGGACCTTCAGCAGCACCTCGCCCTTGCCCGGCCGGGGGACCGGCACGGTCTCCAGACGCAGGTTCTCTGCACTCCCAAACTGGCGAAGAACGACGGCTTCCATGCGGTGCCTCTTTTCCGTGTGGCTTGAAGATTGGGGAGATGTGTTTCAGCCGCCGACGAGCGCGTCGCGCAGGTTGCGGGGGTCCAGCGCGCGGATGGCCGACACCGTGCGCGCGTCCGGAAGGGAGGTGACGGGCAGCGCGTCCGGCACCGCGAACTCGAAGCCGGTCCGCTCTGCGATGCCGTCCACCGTGGCCCACGGGTGACGCGCCAACAGCCGCGCCCCACGGGGCCCGCCCAGCTCATACGTGCCCAGGTCGGAGATGAGCCGCACCGGACGGCTGGGGTCGCGCGTCGTGGCCACCTGGACCTGCGGGACCAGGTTGCGGCGCGACTGCCGGGGCACCAGCAGCACCGGGTTCTTCACCCACTGGCGCAGCGTGGCCGCGCCCGCGACGCCAGGGAACTTGGTGCGTGGCTTCTCCAATGTGCCGGACGCCGTCATGTTGGTACGGCCCGCCGGATCCACCTCCGCCGCGCCAAAGAAGACCGTGTCCACCCGGCCGCGCCGGGCGTGATCAAACAGGTCCGCGATGCTCACCTCCGCGGACCGGCCGTCCAGGTACCGCAGGTCCTCGGACGACGGGTACAGCTCCGGCAGCTCAGGGTCCAACGAACCGACACACGCCAGGTACGTCAGCCCCGGCGCATGCGTGGCCCGGGCCACCGCGATGGCCAGGATGACCAGCGGCGACGCCACACCCGTGGCCACCACCGAGCCGTCTTCAATCTCCCGCGCCAGCAGCGACACCACCGTCTCCGCGGGCGTCGCGTCCACCGTCGTCGTCATCATGCCGCGCTCCGGGTCGCGCGCAGCGACATGAGGAAGCCCTTCGCGTCGCCCGCATCCGCCGCGGCCAGGTAGGCCGCGAGCATCGCGTCGTCATGCGGGTACTGGCCCAGGCAGCCCGTGGGCAGCGCACCGCCGGGGGCGAGCACCACGCGCTCCACCTGGAAGGCGGGGATGGTGACGCGCGACAGCTTCGGCACGCGCTCCTCCACCGTGGCGATGATCCGCTTCGCGGCGCCCGCGACGAGCAGGTCCGTGGTGGGGTCTTCGATCAGCAGGTTGCCCTTGTCGTCCGCCGCCCGGGCGTGGATGAGCGCCACGTCCGGGTAGTACGCGGGCTCCACCGGCACGCGGCGGCCCGTGAACGGATCCTCCACCGTGCGCGGCGCGTCCACCTCCGCCAGCTCCGACACGTCCGCGTCCGGCGCGGGGATGAAGGGCAGCCCCATGGACGCCGCGCGCAGCCGCTGCACCACGCGGTAGCCGTCGTGCTCGCGCCATTCGATTTCGCCCGCCTCGATGGCCCGCTTGAGGCAGGGCAGGGGACGCACGCGGTTCTCCAGCACCAGCGCGCCGAAGGGCAGCTCCACGCGCTTGAGGCACCCGCCCGCGACCAGGAACTCCGCCGGCAATGGGTTGGGCAGGGAGATGAGCTGCAGACCGCGCTTCTCCTGCGCCACCAGCTCCAGCACCAGCGCCATGGGCGCGCGGCCGAGCATGAACCCGCCAGCCGCGATCGACGCGCCGTCCGGGATGGAGGCCACCGCCTCCGACAGGGAACTCCAACGGGCGCGGTTCACTGGGGCTCTCCTCCAGAACCGGAGCTGGAACCGGAAGCGGCGCGCGGCACCATGCGCAGCGCGGGCGCGTCTTCAGCCGAAGGGGCCGGGGCGCTCACGGCCGAAGCGGCGGAGGGAAAGAGCAGCTCCACCATGCCGTCGGCGATCTGCTCCTCGGTGAGGCGCCCGTCCGGTTTGAACCACTTGTAGACCCAGAGGATCATCCCCAGGAACGAGAACGCCGCCACCGTGGGGTCCACCACGCCGCGCAGGCGGCCCAGGCGGTTGGCCTCCGCGAAAGCGTCCTCCAGGAAGCGCACGTAGCGCTTCTTGCGCCGGTCGATGTACTCGCGCGCTTCACCGGTGAGCGTGGCGTGCTCGTGGAGGATGATGATGACCTCCTTGCTGCGGCCGCTCGTCACCAGGTGGATGTTCTGCCGCATGCACTGGCGCAGCCGCTCCACCGGATCCGCTACAGCCTGAACGGGCGCGAGGACCTGCTCCTCGAACACGTCCATCCCGTAGTTCATGATGGCGAAGAGCAGCTGCTCCTTGTTCTGGATGTGGTGGTAGAGCCCCGCCTTGGTCATCCGGCACGCGGCGGCGATCTCCTGCATCGACGTGCCCTCGTAGCCGCGCTCGCAGATGAGCCGCGCCGCCGTCTCCAGGATGGCCCTGTACCGCTCGCCCTCGTCCGGTTTGCGCCCCGTGGGTGTCATGCGTGCCTTCCCTCGCCGGCCTGCCTGCTCCTGCCGGGCTGAAACCACCTACCGACCGGTAGGTCACTTCACCTACCGACCGGTAGGTAGCACCCGGCGACGCGGTCCGTCAACGGGCAAGTACCGGAGGGCTGGTGGGATAAAGGCTTTTGGAAACAAGGACTTGGGACCACCCAACGGGTTAGGTTGCGGGCCTCCCATGCGGTCCACGCTCCTGCCCATCCTCCTCTTGTGCGCCGCGCTGGCGAGCGTGGGGGTGGGGGTCTGGACCCTGGTGAAGCGCAGCCGGACGACCCTGGTGGAGCAGTTCGCGGGGGACCGGCAGAAGCAGTTGGACGAGGCCGTGGGCGGCGTCACGGACTCGCTGGAGGAGGTGGGCAAGAACCTGCGCTTCGCCGGCGAGCTGATGTCCCAGCCGGGGACCCTGGCGGAGCACCGGCGGGAGCTGCGCGCGCTGCTGGAGGCAGTGGGTCAGTACAAGGCCATCGCGGCGTACGACGGCGACGGCGCGGAGCGGCTGCTGCTGTTGGATCGCAAGCCGGACGCGCAGGTGTCGCGCGAGGGGCTGGTGGCGGAGATGGCCGACACGGCGCGCCGCGCGTTGCAGCGTCCGCCGGGCGACCTCACCACGTCGCCCAGCCTGGACGCGGCCAACGGCGGCTGGCTGCGCATCCTGGCCACGGCGCTGCCCGCGACGGACGGCAAGCCCGAGGGCGCGGTGGCGGTGCTGGTGGACACGGAGTCGTTCTTCGCGCCGCTGCGCATCGTCACGTCGGACCTGGAGGCTCGGATGCTGCTCGTGGGCACGCACGGCCAGCCCACGCCCGCGAGCGACCCGGCCCTGACGGAGTGGTTCGGCCGCGCGAGCCAGAAGGACTCGGGCGTGCCGGGCTTCGCGTTCCTGGTGTCCCGGCTGAAGGCGGGCGCGCGCGGCATGCTGCCCCTGTCCGAACTGGAGGCGGAGCGGCTGGGGCTGGGGCGCGCGGAGGTGGTGGCCGTCTACACGCCCATCCGCATGCGCGGCGGCAGTCACTGGGCGGTGGCGACGCTGGTGTCCACCGCGGCGCTGCGTTCGCATGAGCAGTCGCTGGTGGTGCGGCTGTTGGGCGCGGGCGCGCTGGTGGCGTTCTTCCTGGTGGCCTTCGCGGTGTACGTGGTGCTGGCGCGGCGGCGCGCGGTGGCGCTGATGGAGAGCCGCCGGCACGCGGCCCAGCTCGCCGCGCTCCATGATCGGACGCGGAAGATCCTCGACCATCTGCCCACGGGCGTCCTCGCGCTGACGGAGGACGGGCGGATCAGCGCCGTCAACCAGGCCCTGCGCTCGCGCGTGCCCGGCAATGTGACAGGTGCTCCGCTGGCGTCCGCGTTTCCCGGGGCGCCGGAGCCGGTGGTGGAGCGGCTGTCAGCGTTGGTGGCGTCCGCGCGGCGGGAGGACCGGCCGCTGAGCCTGTTGGGCGAACCGCTGGCGCTCTTCGGTGAAGAGGGCACGTACAACCTGCACGCGGTGCCGCTGACCGCGGAGGATCCGAAAGAGGAGACGCGCGCGCTGCTGGTGGTGGAGGACCTGAGCGACGTGCGCGCGCTGGAGACGCAGCTGTTGCGCGCGGAGAAGCTGGCCACGGTGGGCGTGCTGGCGGCGGGCATCGCGCATGAGATCGGCACGCCGCTGGGCGTGGTGCGCGGCCGGGCGGAGTACGTGCAGAGCAAGCTGGGTCCGTCGCATCCTCAAGGGCCGGGGCTGGGCGTCATCGTCGAGCAGATCGACCGGGTGAGCCGCACGCTGCGCCAGCTGTTGGACTTCTCTCGCCTGCAGCCCGCGATGGTGCGGCCGGTGGCGCTGGGGCCGCTCGCCCGGAGCGTGCACGAGCTGTTGCAGGTGGAGGCGGAGCGGCGGCGGGTGAGCTTGAGCGTGGATGTGCCGGAGTCGGTGCCGGCGCTGGCGGCCGACTCGGATCAGCTCCAGCAGGTGCTGCTCAACCTCACGCTCAACGCCTGCGATGCGTGCAGCGAGGGCGGCACGGTGGAGGTCTCGGCTTCCGCGCTGGCGGGCCCGGAGGAAGGCACGTGGGGCCTGGTCGCGCTCACCGTGCGCGACGACGGGTGCGGGATTCCCAAGGAGCGCCTCAACCAGGTGTTTGATCCGTTCTTCACCACGAAGAAGCGTGGTCAGGGCACGGGGCTGGGGCTGACGATGGTGGCCCACGTCGTGCGCAACCACGGCGGACGGGTGGAGCTGGAGAGCACGCCGGGGCAGGGCACCCGCGTCACCGTGCTGTGGCCGGTGGCAAGAGCTGTCCCAGAGGAACGAAATGCCGAGCGACTTGCCGTCTGACGCGCGCATCCTCGTGGTGGACGACCACGTGGAGATGGGGCGCATGCTCCAGGAGCCGCTGGCCGACGCGGGCTGGACGGTGGACCTGGCCACGGGAGGGCAGGAGGCGCTGACGCTCATCCGCTCGCGCGTGTACGACGCGGTGCTGACCGACCTGCGCATGGAGAAGGTGGACGGCCTGGACGTGCTGGACGCCGCCCGCGCGGTGGACCCGGAGCTGCCCGTGCTGCTGATGACGGCCTTCGGCGGCGTGGAGAGCGCGGTGGAGGCGATGCGCCGGGGCGCGTACCACTACTTCACCAAGCCCTTCCGCCTGGACGAGGTGCGGCTGTACCTGGGCCGCGCGCTGGAGGACCGCCGGCTGCGCGCGGAGCACCGTGCGCTGAAGCAGGCGTCGCAGGAGCGCTCCGGCCTGGGCGCGCTGGTGGGCAAGAGCGCGCCCATGCGCGGGCTGTACGAACTCATCGACCGGGTGGCGCACGCGGCGGCCCCGGTGCTGCTCCGGGGCGAGAGCGGCAGCGGCAAGGAGCTGGTGGCCCGCGCGCTCCATGTCGAGGGCCCTCGCGCGTCCAACCCCTTCGTGGCCGTCAACTGCACCGCGCTACCGGGGCCGCTGCTGGAGAGCGAGCTGTTCGGCCACGTGAAGGGCGCCTTCACCGGAGCCACGTCCGTGCGGCGCGGCCTGTTCGTGGAGGCGCACGGCGGCACGTTGTTCCTGGACGAGATTGGCGACATGCCCACGGAGCTCCAGGCGCGGCTGTTGCGCATCCTGGAGGACGGCGAGGTGCGCGCGGTGGGCTCGGACGCCAGCCGCACGGTGGATGTTCGCGTGGTGGCCGCCACGCACCAGGACCTGGAGGCGCGCGTGAGGGAAGGGCGCTTCCGCGCGGACCTCTTCTACCGGCTCAACGTCGTCACGCTGCGGGTGCCCTCGCTGAAGGAGCGCCGGGAGGACATCCCCCAACTGGTGGAGCACTTCACCGCCCGCTCTCGAGCGCGCAACCCGCGCTCCCGCGTGACGTCGCTGTCACCGGAGGTGGTGGCCGCGCTGGGCGCCATGCCCTGGCCGGGCAATGTGCGCGAGCTGGAGAACCTGGTGGAGCGGCTGGTGGTGCTCGTCCCTCGGGAGACGGTGACGCTGGAGGACCTGCGGCCCCACGCGCCGGTGCCCTCGGCGGAGGAGGCCACGCCCTTCGCCCAGGCTCGGGAGGGCGTGTGGACCCTGCGCAAATTGGAGGGGGAGTACATCCACTGGATGGTCCAGCACTGCGGCGGGAACAAGACCCGCGCCGCGGAGCTGCTGGGCATCGATGTGTCCACCATCCATCGCCGCGAGCGGGAGCGGTGAGCGGGCTGTCTCCTCGCGCGGGCTGACAGCCGGGCGGCCGGACGAACGTCCGTGAAAGAGCCTTCGCCGGGTTGCCGCACGGGCAGCGGGGGCCCATGGAATGGGCATGCCCACGCCTCGCCCCGCCGGGACCGAAGTGTCGTGGAAGCTGCTCTTCCTCGCCTTCGCCGCCGTCGTGGGCAGCTTCTTCGTGACCAGTTGGATCGTCCAGCGATCGTCCGGGGTCATCAGCGATCTCTCCAATAAGATCATCTACAACTCTGCGCCGAGCATCGAGCACCTCGCGCTCGTCCGCAGGGCCGTGCTGGAGGCCGAGCTGGTCCTCGCCCGGTTCATCAATGAGCCGACGCACCGGGGGGAGCTGGACCGGGAGCTGGAGACGGCCCTGTCGGAGGCGAGGGCGGGCATCAGCGAGTACCTGGACCTGACGGCGCTCCCGGGCGAGCAGGCGGTGAGGCGGGACGTGCAGGAGTCCTGGTCGCGCTTCGAAGCCGCGGTCAAGCAGGCCCGCACGGACGCGGCATCCATGCGGGAGGGGGAGGAGGGGGCGCTGTTCGAACAAGAAGTCGAACCCCCGGGCCGGCGCCTCCTTGAGGACATCACGCGCTCCATCGAATGGAACGCGGTCCGGGGACGGGAGCTGGCGGAGCGCATCCGCGAAGCGCGCCGCGAAGCCGTGTGGCTGAGCACGAGCCTCCACGCGCTGTGCGGCATCCTGGCCGGGGTCGTGGCGTGGTTGCTCCATCGCGAACTGCAAGGACGCCGCGCGCTCGCGGACGCGCACACGAAGTTCGTCGAAGCGCGAGCAGAGGAGCTGGAGCAGTTCGCGGGCCGCGTCGCGCACGACATCCGCAACCCGCTGTCCTCGGCCCGGATGGCCGCCGAGCTCGGCTTGCGCAAGACCCCGGAGGAATCCTCTCGCGCGCCCTTCAAGCGCATCATCCGGAGCCTCTCACGGGCGGATGCCATCACCGGCGCGCTCCTGGACTTCGCCCGCTCCGGAGCCCGGCCGGATCCCGGTGCCCGGGCCGAACCCCGGGCGATCATCACCGACCTGCTGGGCGGCTTCGCGGTGGAGGCGGAGCAGGCCGGCATCGAGCTGCGTCACGAGCCCGTTCCGCCGGTCCTGGTGGCTTGCAGCACCGGCGTCTACCTGAGCCTGCTCGGCAACCTGATCCGCAACGCCATCAAGTACATGGGCGATGCGACGACCCGGCGGGTCACCCTCCGCGTGGAGGACACGGGGGCCTTCATTCGCACCCGCGTCAGCGACACGGGGCCGGGCATCACGCCGGAGCTCCTGCCCTCCCTGTTCGAGCCGTACTTCCGCGTCAAGGGGAGCAGCGCCATCGCCGAAGGGCTCGGGCTGGGGCTCGCGACCGTCAAGAAGCTGGTGGAAGGGCACGGGGGCCGGGTGGGTGTCACGTCCACGCGCGGGAAGGGGAGCACGTTCTGGTTCGAGCTGCCGCGGGCGGGCTCTTCCTCCTGGGACGTCTCCCCGCCGCCGCACGACGCTCCAGGCACGAGCCCCCTGAACTAGGCCCGCGTGGCAATCCGCCACGGGGGGCTGGCGGATTGCCACGGTCCACGGGTGATCACTCGGTGGCCCCGGGGGACGGTGGTTCCGGCATGTAGCTTGCTGTGACGTGGGACCGTGGTGTCCCTGCGCACAACCCGGGCCTTGCTGCTCGGTGCGGATGAGTCCCTGGCCTCGCTGCTGGCGGACGTGCTGGGCGACCTGGGCATCGCCCTGTTCCTGGACGCGGAGGACGCGGCCCGGCCGGACCTGGTGCTGGCGCACGTGGAGCGCGGGGAGGCCATCCTCCCGGTGATGACACGCGCTCGGGACTGCGCCGCCACCGCGCCCGTCGTCGTCCTCCTGCCCTTCGCGGACGAGCGCCTGGTGTCCCGCGCCCTGTGTCAGGGGGCCCGGGCATGTTTCGCGCTGGGCAGCCCACTCGATGAGCTTCGCGCCCTCCTGCGCTCGCACTTCCCTCTGTTGGAGACCACCCATGGGTGAACCGATGGCCGTCGTCACCGTGCTGCGTCCCGTTGTCCCCTTGCGTGAAGTGGAGCGCCGCCCGGTGGCTCCGGTGTTGGACTCGGGGGAGCCCTCCCTCTTCCAGGCCGGCCAGGTCCGCGTCACCGCCGAGCGGCTCGTCGTGGGCGGCCAGAGCTGGGCGCTGCGCGACGTGCTCCAGGTGGAGACCGCGCGCCGCACCCCGAAGGTGTGGCCCTACCTGCTCGCGGTGGGCCTGGCCGGGGCGCTGGGGCTGCCGCTGTTGTCCTGGCTGTCCATCAGCGTGACGGCGCTGAAGGGCGCCTACGAGGCGGGGCTCGTCCTCACCGCCCTGGGCCTCTTCACGTCCATGGCCGCGCTGCTCGTGGTGGAGGACACCCACTACCTGGTGCTGGGGCTGCCGGGCGGCTCGCGCCGCGTCTTCGGCAGCCACGACGCCCAGCTCATCGCACGGCTTGCGGGGACGGTGCGGGCCGCGTGTCAGCGGCCGTGAGCTGGTCGCGCACCCGCGAGACGATCTCGTAGGAGCGCAGGCGCGCCGCGTGGTCGAAGATCTGCGCGGTCACCATCAGCTCGTCGGCTCCGGTCTGCTCGATGAGGGACTGGAGGCCGTCGCGCACGCTGTCCGGCGAGCCCACCACGGTGCACGCCAGCATGTGTTCGATCTCCGCCAGCTCCATCTCGTTGAGCTGACCGTCCATGCTTTCCACCGGCGGCAGCAGCGGGCCCGGCCGGCCCCGGCGCAGGTTGATGAAGGCCTGGAGCAGCGACGTGAAGAGGCGTTGCCCCTCCTGGTCCGTGTCCGCGGCGAAGACGTTCACGCCAATCATCGCGTACGGCTTCTGGAGCACGTCCGACGGGCGGAACTGCGTGCGGTACAGGTGCAGCGCGCTCATCATCTGCGCGGGCGCGAAGTGCGACGCGAACGCGAAGGGCAACCCCAGGGCCGCGGCCAGCTGCGCGCTGAAGGTGCTGGAGCCCAACAGCCACAGCGGCACGTGCAGGCCCGCGCCCGGCACCGCGCGCACGGCCTGCCCCGGCACCGGGTCCTTGAAGTAGTTCTGCAGCTCCACCACGTCCTGCGGGAAGCTGTCCGCGCCCCCCAGGCCCCGGCGCAGGGCGGCGGAGGTGCGCTGATCCGTCCCCGGCGCGCGGCCCAGGCCCAGGTCGATGCGGCCGGGATAGAGCGTCTCCAGCGTGCCGAACTGCTCCGCGATGATGAGCGGCGCGTGGTTGGGCAACATGACGCCGCCCGCGCCCACGCGAATCGTCTTCGTGCCCCCCGCCACGTACCCGATGACCACCGACGTGGCCGCGCTGGCGATGCCCGTCATGTTGTGGTGCTCGGCCAGCCAGAAGCGCTTGTAGCCCAGGGCTTCCGCGTGGCGGGCCAGGTCCAGGCTGTTGTGGAGGGCGAGGCCGGCGTCGCCCCCGGAGATGACGGGGGACAGGTCGAGGACGGAGAAGGGGATCATCGGGGGGACCCTCGCGCCACGGGGGCGGAAAAGCCCTTCGATAGCCAGGGCCCTCGGGGTTTTCACGGCATTGACGCACCGCTCGGGCGCTCGGGCCCTCCGGACCGCCAGGCGGAGGCCATCCCACCCATCAGCCTGGCTTCAGGCGTGCGGGGGGCCGGCCTTGCGCTCGGACTTCGCTCGAACCAGCGCGGCGTGCGCGCGGTCCAGGGTGCGGTGCGGATCCTCCTCGCCCCGCACCGTCACGGCGATGGACACGCACGCGGGCTGGCCGGGCACGTCATGGAGCTGCTGGCGCGCGGCCTCCGCGCCCACGGCGTCCGCCCCGGGCAGCGCGAGCAGGAGGGTCCCCCGTCCAGCGCACCACGAAGCCCGGGGGAGGACAGAGGCCTTCCGCGTGCCGGGCCAGCTCGCGCCGCGCCGCGTCGCCTCTGGTCCCGCGCGCCGGCTGAGCAGCGCGTGGATGCCCAGCGCGTCCTTGAGCTGCCAGGCGCGCACGCGCAGCTCGTCGAACGCCGTCACCACCACCACCGCCGTGTGGCGTGCGTCCGAGCGGCCTCTCAGCCACGCCAGCAACGCGAACCCGTCCACCCGGGGCAGCGCCAGGTCCGTCACCAGCAGCGTGGGTGAGCCGCGCTGACGCACCAGCTCCTGGGCCTCCGCGCCATCGCGCGCCACCACGCCTTCCAGTCCCTCTTGTTGCGCGAGCGCGAGCAGCCCCGCGGCACGGTGGCGATCCGGTTCGGCGATGAGGGCGTAGCGGGGCATGTCGGTCCACTCATGCTGCCATGCGTGCCGCGCTTGCGTACCCTGGCCCTTTGTCCAGGAAAGGGCCGCCCGTCCATGGGCCGACGGTGCGAGGCGCTAGCGCGGTACTTCCAGCAATTGCGAGACGTGCTCCGCCAGGTCCGGCAGCGGCTGGGGCTTGCTCAGCACCAGGTCCACGCCCAGTGCCTGCGCACGCGTCCCCAGCTCCGGCGTCGCGAACGCCGTCAGCAGCACCATGCGCGTGGCGGGCGAGGACTCGCGCACCCGCTCCGCGATGATGAGCCCTTCCTCGGACTGCGTTCCGCTCAGCCGCAGGTCGCTGATGACCAGGTCGTACCGGCTGCGCTTCATGTGCTCCAGGGCCTCATTCAGGTCCGTGGCGGAGTCGACCTTGTAGCCGGCGCTGGCGAAGAAGCGGCCCAGGACCCAGCACAGGACCGTTTCATCATCGACGATCAGCAGGTTCCGGGGCACACACGAAGGCATGAGCAAGTGAGGGGCCAGTGCCCCCGAGGATAGAGGAAGGAAGTCATTACAACGACTTGGCCCGGTGGAAGCACGTCCGCCGCGCGCGTCTGTCCAGCTTGCGGATCCACTTTCCAGAATCCGGACTGAATCAGGCAATGACGGCAGCCTGGAGGCTCACCGCATGGGGATGGGCTGGGGCTGGTCCTCATTGGCCGCGGCGGGAATCAGCGCGGACAGGTGGAGGATGAGCACCGGCATCAGCTGCGGCTTGGGCAGCAGCCTGGTGATGCCACTGGTCCACGCCGAGTGCCGCACCTCGTCCAGGGGCAGCGCCGTCATCAACAGGATGGGAATGTGCGCGTCCTGCAGGCGCAGGTCGCGCGCGAAGCGCAGACCTTCTTCCATGCCGGGCCGGCCGAAGGGGTGGTCGATGAGGATCGCGTCGAACAGATTCGCATCCAGCAGGCCGCGAGCCTGGGAATCCGTGCGAGCGGTGAGGACGGTGAAGCCCGCGGCCGTCAGGTGACGCGCCGTTGCCCCACGAACCGGGGGCTTCGAATCGAGGAGGAGGATTTTACCGTGCATGCACAACAACAGTGCAGCTGTTGTGCCGGGCAGGGCGTCATACGCCCATTCCAGTCATTGCAAGGGATTGGAAGGGAGGGGGCGAGCGAGGATGGGCCCGTTTTCCAATTCCTGGACCAGTCTCCGGAATCTGGACGAAAAAAGGTCGTACCCTGCCGCGTCCGCGGGCCGTGAATTAATAGAACGCAGGTCCCACCGGGAGCCGAAAGATGCCCGAGCCCGTGAAGGATGAATCACTCCAGCTCCTGCTCGCGCGCGCTGACGACCGCCGGCCGGTGCTGGAGGACGGGCTTCCCGCGGACTCCACCCGGGATGCCCCCAGGCCCGCGCCGCTTCCTCGCCGTGCCGAGGGCATGACGCTGGAGCGGCCCGACGCGAACCCGAATGACCTGCCCGCGCAGCGCTGGGGTGTCATCGCGCCCCTGGGCACGGCGGGCGACGCCATGCTTCGCGCCATCGAGCCGCTCCTCCAGCACCGCGAGCAGGAGCAGGGCGCCGCGGTGATGCGCTACCGCGTTCCTCCCGGCATGGACGCGAACGCGGCGGTGCGCTGGAAGGAGTCGGTGCACCGGGCCGAGGACGTCCCCGAGGAGGAGCGTCCCAGGTACCTGCTGCTGCTCGGGGACCTGCCCGACGTGTCCATGGAGTTGCAGCACGTGCTCGCGCATGGCGCGTTCGTGGGACGGCTTCACGTAGGGCTGCCCGACGGTGAACCAGACCTCGCGGGCTACACGTCCTACGCGGGGAAGGTGATCGCGGCCGAGAAGCAGGGCGCGCCTCCGGAGTCCCCCGACATGCTCCTGTACACGGCGCGGGACGGGACGACGGCCACGACCTCCGGACACCACCTGCTGGTGGAGCCCTGCCGGCAGGTCATGGAGACGCGGTGGAGGCAGAAGCGGCCCGCGTTGAAGGTCCAGGAGGTTCCCTATGACTACGCGGACGCGGACGCGCTCCTGGAGGCCGCGGCCGCTGCGCGCTCGGCGGTGATGCTCACGGTGGCGCATGGGTTGGGGCGGCCCTCGATGGGCTGGGCTTCTGCCCAGGAGCAGCGGGCGATGCAGGGCGCGCTGACGCTGGGCGGAGGCCCACCGCTCACGGGAGCCATGCTGCGGGACACGCCCTTCCTGCCCGGAGGCATGTGGTTCAGCGTGGCGTGCTTCGGCGCGGCGACTCCACCGGACAGTGCGTTCCATGCATGGCTTGCGCAGATCGCCGCGGCTGGCGGGTTCGCGGGCCGTCCTGACTCCGTGCTGCACAGCCTGCCCAGGGCAGGGGAGCGTCCCTTCGTGGCGGCGCTGCCCCAGGCCCTGCTGGCGAATCCGCGCGGCCCGCTGGGCATCATCGGCCACAGCGACCTGGCGTGGACGCTCGGGTTCCTGGACTCGGAGGACATGACGCGCGGCCGTGCCTCGCGTGTCCTCTCCGCGCTCCAGATCCTGTCCAACGGCAGCCGCGCGGGCGTCGCCCTGGACGCGTTGATGAGCGCGTACCGGGGCGTCAACGACGCGCTGCTGGCGGGCTACCGGGCGCGGCAGGACGCGCAGGTGTATGGCATTCCGGATCCTGTTGACCCGAAGCGACAGGGTCATCAGTGGATGCAGCGCAATGACTTGCGCGGCTATGTGTTGCTCGGAGACCCCGCTGCAAGGCTTTCAGGGCAGCAGCCGTAGCGTCGGGGGCGGCGTCACGAGCGGATCCCGTCCCTGGGCCCTCTCACATTCCGCATAGCCGCTGCGCGCCTGCTCCTCGCGTTCATCCAGGTAGCTGCGACGGACGTCCGGAGGAAGGCAGTCCTTGTTGACGGCCCGAAGCCGCCGCTGGAGCTCCGAGACATCCAGGGGCCAGAGCTGTGCCTGTCCATCGGCGCACACCGTCAGGACCTGCTGTTGCCCGGCCGGACTGAACTCGGCGGATGCGACCTCCGACTCACAGCCCTGGATCACCAGGGGCACGCCCGTTCCGTCCGCCCTCCACACCCGCGCGGTCTGGTCAACCGAGGTCGTCACCACCCACAGGCCATCCGGGCTGAAGCTCGCGGAATTGACGACGTTCAGGTGTCCCTTGAGCACGACGGGCGTGCCCGTTCCGTCCGCCCTCCACACCCGCGCGGTCTTGTCAGCGGACGCTGTCACCACCCACAAGCCATCCGGGCTGAAGCTCGCGGAATAGACGTCACCTCCATGCCCTTTGAGCACGACGGGTGTGCCCGTCCCGTCCGCCTTCCACACCCGCGCGGTCTGGTCCTCGGACGCCGTCACCACCCACTGGCTGTCCTGGCTGAACTCGGCGGAGAGGACGCGGCGCTCATGGCCCTGGAGCAGCACGGGCGTGCCGGTTCCATCCGTCCTCTGCACCTTCGGGACCCGGACAAACGCGGTCACGACCCACTGACCGTCGCGGCTGAACCGGGCGGAGCGTGCATCGTCGGACTTCAGCACCCGCGGTGTCCCGCTCCCGTCCGCCCTCCACACCTGGGGCTCGCCCCCGGACGTGATCAACACCGACTGGCCATCCGGACTGAACTCCGCGGACCCGATGGGCCTGAGCGGATTCTTCAGCATCACCGGAGGGCCCATCCCATCCGTCCGCCACACCCGCGCACTCCCGTTCTCGAAGACAGTCACCAACTGGTGTCCATCCGGGCTGAACGCGGCCGACAAGACGGGACCCGCGCGCCCATCGAGCACCACGGGGGCGCCCGTCCCCTCCGTGCGCCAGACGCGTGCCGCTCCGTCGGCGCCCGCCGTGACGACCCGCTGCCCATCCGGGCTGAACCGCGCGGACCGGACCGCGTCGGCCGCCTCTCCGGGACCCTGGAACACCACGGGAAGCTCCGGCCCGCCCGCCTTCCAGACCCGGAGGGCTCCATCACTGGACGCGGTGATGATCCGCTGGCCGTCCCGACTGAATCGCGCGTCCGCGACCCAGCCCTGGTGCCCCTGGAGCGCCCGGGGGGAGCCTCTTCCATCCGCCCTCCACACCCTTGCGGTCCCGTCGAACGACGTGGTCACCACCCACTGGCCATCGGGGCTGAACTCCGCGGAGGTGATGGGGTCTGTATGGCCATTAAGGACGGTGGGAGAGCCCGTCCCATCCGCCTTCCACACCCGCGCCGTCTTGTCCTCGGAAGCCGTCACCACCCACTGGCCATCGGGGCTGAACGTGGCGGAGTTCACGCTCCCCTCATGCCCGTTGAGCACGACGGGCGTGCCCGTTCCGTCCGCCCTCCACACCCGCGCCGTCTTGTCCTCGGAAGCCGTCACCACCCACTGTCCATCCGGGCTGAACTCGGCGGAGAAGACGGGCTTCGTGTGCCCCTTGAGCACGATGGGCGGGCCCTTCCCATCCGCCCGCCATACCCGCGCCGTCCTGTCCCAGGAGGCGGTCACCACGCGCCGCCCCTCCGGGCTGAAGCGCGCCGACAGGACCGAGGCCTGGTGTTCGCCCAGCATCACGGGCTCGCCGGTTCCATCCGCCCGCCGCACCTGCACGCTCATGTCCGCCGAAGCCGTCACCAGCCACTGGCCATCCGGACTGAACCTCGCGGAGTGGACGGTGTCCTCGTACTTCCAGAGCGCCTCGGGCGTGCCCGTCCCATCCGCCCGCCACACCCGGACGGTGGCGTCCCGGCTGGCGGTGGCGACCCATTGCCCGTCCGGGCTGAACTCGATGGAGTCGACGATGCCCTCATGGCCCGTCAACGCCACGGGGGTGCCCGTCCCGTCCACGCGCCATACCCACGCCGGTCCTTCCCGGGAGGCCGCCGCCACCCGCAGGCCGTCCGGGCTGAACGCCGCGACGTTCAGCGGAGCCGTTCCCTGGAACGTCACCTCCGGGAGGGGTTCCTTCAGGACGTCATGCGCCAACTGCGTCCACCACCGCGCCTGCTCGGGCTCAGGCACTTCGAGCAGCAGCTTCGTGGCCATCGCGGCGTAGCCGCGGCCCTGCAGGTCGCGAGCCCCCGCCATCAACGCCAATCCCCGCGCGTCTCGCGCCTGCTTGACGGCCTCCTGCTTCGCGCCATCCGCGGCCGTCTTCGCCCGCTCCGCATGGGTCCGCTCCGTCCAGGCCCAGATGAGCAGCAGGGCCATCAGCGCCGCCACGCCCACCGCCACCGAGGCCAGGATGATGAGCCTGCGCCGCTCGGCCGCTTCACGCCGGCGCTGTCGCTGCCCTGACTCCCGCTCGATGCGCTGCTGCTTGAGGTCGAAGACCTTGCGCGCGAGCCAGTCGTGTCCCAGTTCGAAGTACCGGCTGCCCTGGTGCTGCTCCGCGTGCAGCACCGCCGCCGCTTCCAGGTGCGTCAGCACCTCGTCCGCGTGCTCGGGTGGCAGCTCGGCGCGGGCCTCCTGCTCCGTCAGCAGGGTCCGGCTGCCGTCGCTCGCGATGAGGTGCTGCTCCAGCAACCGGCGCGCCGCCCGCTTCTTGTCGGAGCCGAGCGCATCCAGCGTCGCCTCCAGGTAGCGGTGCACCATCGGCTCCGCGGCGACAGGCTCCACGGCCTGGCCCCGCGCCCGTTCGTCCCACAGCGCCCGGCAGACGATCTGCGCGAACGCGGCCTGCACCTCGGCGTCATCGTCCTGTTCGCCCTGTCCCGCCATGCGCACCTGCCGCATCAGCGCGCGCACCTCCTGCTCGGACCAGGGCTGCGTGGGCAGGCCCTTCTCGGTGGCCAGCCGGCACGACACCCGCACCATCTCGCCCACGGTGAGCGGCCCCAGCCGGAAGCCCTGCTCCAGCAATTCGCGCCGGCCCCGCACGCGGTCACGGAAGCGCCCCAGGTAGTCCTCGCGCATCGCCAGCACGAGATGCAGCCCGCGCACCGGCTTGCGTGCCAGCGCGTCCAGCCCCTTCAGCAGCGCGCCAGTCGCCTCCACGTCGCGCCCCGGAAGGAAGAGCTGCTCCAGTTGGTCCAGGTAGATGAGCACCGGCCGGTCCGAGCGCTGCGACGCGAGCTCCAGCGCCGAGTCCAGCGCCTCCACCGTCCCCGCTTGCTCCGGTGGAGGCCCCAGCTCCAGCTCCGCGTGCATCGTGCGCACGAGCCGCGCCAGCGGAGCCTCCCCCGCGAGCCACCCGTCGATGCGCACCGTGCGGAACTCGTGCGCCTCCTCCAACAGCGGAATCACGCCGGCCTGCATCACCGACGACTTCCCCGCGCCCGAGGGGCCAAAGAGCGTGAGGCACGGGTGCGCGAGGATGCGATTCACCAGCCGCTGCGTCACGGTCTCGCGGCCGAAGAAGCGCTCGCGGTCCGCCGCGCGGTAGGGCTGCGGCCCGAGGAAGGGATTCACCAGGCCGTTCATCGCGAACCTCCCTGCGTCCCCGTGCCGAGCGACTCGGCCACCGCGCCCGCTTCCGCCTGCACCACCTGGATGCCAGCGCCCGCGGGCAGGCCCCGGCCTGACTTCCAAGACTCCGCCTCATGCACCCCGGGCTCCAGCAGCACCAGGCTCTTGCGAGGGAGCGGCCGGCGTCCGAACAACCGAGACAGCAGCATGCGGTGGTTCCATGCCAGCAATGACAGTCCAATGAGCAGCGCGGGGCGGCTGTCCAGCGTCCCCAGGATGGCGTCCGCCAGGTCCGGAGGCAGGACGGACTCCAGGTCTCGCACGCCGTGCAGATAATCGTCCTCCGTGAGCAGGGGCGTTTCGAAGACGCGGTCGGGCAGGTAGCCCCGGTACAGCCTCACCAGCGCCACGTCGCGCGACGGGTCGAAGTCCAGGGGCAGCGTGTCGATCGGTTCCCAGTCCTGCCCTGGCAGGCGCCGTCGGATCAGCGCGGAGCCCTCGTCGGGCGTCGACGGCTGGATGACATAAAGCGGCAGCTCGGGCCGGTGCAGCGCGAGTGCCTGCTCCAACACAGGCATGCGCAAGAGCGTGATGTGCACGCCGGGCCTCAGCCGCCGCGCCAGCGCCTCCACCAGCGGAAGCGTGGGCATCGCATCCCGGAACACCTCCTGGAAGTGCGAGTCCAGCGTCTTGGGCCCGAAGCGCAGCGTGAACCGCTGCGCCAGCGCGCTCATCGGCAGCGCCTCCGGCACGGCCCAGGGCGTGCCCCGCATCCGGCCGTGCAAGAGCTCCCGCAGGTCCTCGTCCGTGGTGCCCCCGTGGTCGCCCAGCACCAGGGAGAAGGGACGTGAGACCAGGTCCAGGAGCCCGCGCAGGGACGGGTCCTCCGTGCGCACCGGTTCGGACCGCACGGGAGCACGGGGCGTGGCGTTCACCCGGGCGGGCCGGAAGGAGAAGAGGGTGGTGTCACTGCCTCGCAGGTACAGGACGGGGGAGAAGGCCTCGGCGCTCTCGCCGAACTCCGTGAGCACCGTGCTGCGCGCGTCATGGAGGCAGCGGGCCACGTCGCCCCGGTGCCGGGTGTCTCCCACCAACGCGCGATAGAAGGCCCGCGAGCACGCGCGCGCCACGTCTGTCTTCACCGGCCACAGGTGCGCCACCACCGCGTCCGCGCCGCCCTGCGCGAGCAGCTCCGCCGCGCTCGTCAGCGCCCCCGGTTGAGCGCCCTGACAGGCTTCGAGCACCACCAATCGCAGGTCGCCCCGGAAGGCTCCCGCCAGCTCCTTCGCCAGCAGCTCCACGGAGAGCCCCGCGGACGCGCCGTCCGCATCCGTGAGTTGCAGGACCGGAGCCCCCTTCGCGTCCACGCCGCCATGACCGATGAAGTGCAGGATGTGCGGCGCGGGCTCCGAGCGGAGCCGGTCGATGACGTAGTCGCGCCGCGAGCGGGCCCCCACGAGCGGCTCCATCCACTCCAGCGCTCCGGAGTCGATGGCCGGCTGGAGCATGGCGCGCAGGCGGGCCGGTGCCTCTTCGTCCAGCGGCGAGACGACGAGCAGCCGCACGGCCCCAGTGACCTCGCGAGGAAGCCAGGGCTTCGTGGACTGCACCCCGCGCACGATGCACAGCTCCGGCGAGATGCCGAGGAAGTCGAGCGGCCCGGACGGTCCACAGAGCGCCTCCCAGGGAAGCGCCTGGAGCTCGCGGTCCCGGGGCAGCAGGCGCAGCAGCAGCGGCTTCTTGCTCCCGATGTTGCGCGACACGCCGCGCAGCTCGAGCAGCACCTCCTGGAGCCCCTCGCGGAAGAGGGCGGAGTGCAGCGCCCGCGCCTGCTCGGCGGACTCCAGGGGTACTCCGCGCACGGCTGCGTCCCGCACCCACTCACCGAAGCGGCGGAGGGACTCGCGCGAGTGCGCGGGCCCCAACCTGTGCGGCGCGGGCTGTTGGCCTCCGCTGCCCCGCGCTGTTGCGCTGACCTCATCGCCAGTCAGCGCGAGGTCGACCTCCAGCCAGAATCCGGGCGCCGTCGTTCCGCTCGTGCTCATGCGAGCGGAAGCCTACTCCGTCCTCATGGCACCTGGAGCAAGCGGCCGTATCAATAGAAAGTACGTCCGAGCATGGAGGCCTCGACGACGGCCGTTTCGCCATACACCGAGATGTACCAGGTCCCCTGGCTCGGGTAGTAGAGGGAGCAATACTCCAGGTTGCTGTCCGTGGCACCGGAGCGGCAGTCGTAGTTCGTCAGCGTGGGCGCTGCGTTGTAGCGCACGTAGAGGGTGCCATTGCCGGTGCCCTTCTGGAGCGACACGGTGAACGCGGGGATGCCCGACGGCAGGGTCAGGGAGTAGTGCTTCCAGCCGCCCTGGGCGGCGCTCACATGCTGCAGCGTCGCCCGCGGCGCGGTGCTCAGCCGCGGGGTCATGTAGTCGATGAACCCCTTGAGGTACGCAGCCCGCTCGAAGATGTTCGGCGCCGAGCAGCCCAGGTTGTAGCTGGCGACGCCCACCAGCTTCTTCCCGGAGGGGCCGTCCACCACCAGCGGGCCTCCCACGTCCCCCGTGCAGAAGGCGTTGCCCTGCGCCGAACCATCCGCCCCCAGTTGGTCGGTGGTGAGGGGTTGCCCCAGCGCCAGGGAGGCATCCGCGTTGGACATCAGCGGCACGCTCATCTTCATCAACGCGTCTGGGATTGCACTGCCGGGGGTTGTCTGCCCCCAGCCCGAGAGCGTGGCGATGACGCCCGGATCGGTGTAGCCGGCGGAGACATCCGCCGCCGTCGCCACCGGCAGGGCCGCCACCGTGGTGCCATTGAGCGTCAGCGGGGTCATCAACCGCAGGAGCGCCGCGTCCTTGCCCTGCGTCGGATCCCACGAGCCAATGAGGGGAATGATGTCCAGCAGCGTACTCACCTGACCCGCGCTGCTCATCGCCGCCAGGCTGTTGCTGCCCGCCGCGACGCGCAGGGTGCTGGGATGCGGGGGCGTCACGGTGCCGGTCCCCAGCACGCACTGGCGTGAAGTGAGGACCCAGTGGGTGTTGATGATGGTGCCGCCACACAGGTGGTTCCCGGCCGCGTCCTGGAGGGACACCATCCAGGGGAACTCCCCGGCGGCGGCGGGCGTGGCGCCCAAGAGAGGCCGAGCGGTCTGCGCCACGGCGGGTGGATCACCGACCGCTTCAGGGCCACAGCCAGCACCCAGGGACAGGAAGCCCAGCGCGACGGTGGCACGCAGGGAAGGGGACCACGGGAAGGCCGAGCGGGGAGAGGTCATGCAGCCACTCTACGGTTCGTCCTCTGGGGGCGAGCAGGCTTGTTTTCACCGCTTGAACTGGGTCCGCGACCAGGTCTGGCGCTCCTTCAACAGAGACAGCGAGCGGCGGCGCCTCCTCGAATGAGCACGCCGAAGGGCTGGTGGCCGGATATATCAGTCTGATATATCTGGGTGGAGGAGGCAGTCATGGCGAGGGAGAGCACCTGTCGGTTCGCCATCCTGGGGATGCTGTGCCGGGAGCCGATGAGTGGGTACGACCTGCGAAGCACCATCGAGCGGTCGGTGGGCCACTTCTGGCAGGAGAGCTACGGCAACCTGTACCCGACGTTGGAGCGGATGGCGGAGGAGCGGCTCGTCGAGCTCGAGCCGGAGGAGCGCTCACGGGGCGGACGGATCCGCAAGGTGTACCGGGTGACGGCGGCGGGGCGGAAGGCGCTCGCTGAATGGCTGAGGCGGCCGGTGCTCCCCCACGTCGAGCGCAACGAGCTGTTGCTCAAGCTCTTCTTCGGGGCCCAGGTGGGGCCCGCGGACTCCCTGGCGCAGGTGGAGCGCAGCCGCGCCGAGGCCGAGGGGCTGCTGGCGGTGCTGCGCCTCATCGACGAGGACGTACGCCACGCCCGGCAAGACGATCCGGAGTTTGCCTACCAGCACTTGTCGATTCGCGCGGGGCTGCTCGGGCTGGAGGCGCACCTGCGCTGGTGTGACGAGGCGCGCGAAGCACTGGGGCGCATGAAGCCGACGACAGGTTCGACGAAGAAGAGGGGAGCGCGATGAGCGGTCATCCGGACGAAGGAGCGCGGCGTCTGTCCATGTTCATGCCGTGGCTCGCCCTGGGCGTCGGGGCTGGACTGGTGCTGTTGCTGAACACGGAGTGGGCGGTGCTGCCCGGCTGGCTGATGGGCGCCCTGTTCCTCTTCTTCTCCCGGAGGCAGCGGCCCGCGGTGGGCTTCGTGGGGCTGCTGGTGGCCAACACCATCGCCGTTTACGTGGCGAACCTGGGAGTGTTCCCGGGCTCCGCCGCGAGCGCCTTCGGCATGGCCTTGGGAGGCGCGGTGGTGGTCGCGCTGCTGTACCTGGCGGACCGGCTCGTCGTGGGGCCACGGGGCACCTTCGTGGGGACGCTCTTCCTGCCAGCGGCGACGACGGGGCTGGAGCTCTTCAGCAGCCTGGGCAATCCATTCGGCACCTGGGGCGTGCTGGCCTACACCCAGGCAAAGGTGCCGGTGCTGGTGCAGCTGGTATCGGTGACGGGGTTGTGGGGCCTGACGTTCGTCCTGGTGTGGTTCGCCACGGTGGCCAACTGGGCGTTCGAGCACCGGGATACGGGGCGCCGCGTCCTTCCCGGGCTGGCGGTGTACGCGGCGGTACTGGTGGCCATCCTCGGCTTCGGAGCGCTGCGGCTCGCGGGGG